>NZ_JACAPN010000018.1:0-112936 GCF_013385665.1 Pseudomonas sp. D4002 | reverse complement strand
CGAAGTTCGAAACCGGCACCGTCGAGACCGACAAAGAGCTGCTGCGCAACCTGGTGGCGTACTACTGCGTCCTGGAAGGCATCTTCTTCTACTGCGGCTTTACCCAGATTTTGTCCATGGGCCGTCGGAACAAGATGACCGGCGTGGCCGAGCAGTTCCAGTACATCCTGCGGGATGAGTCGATGCACCTGAACTTCGGTATCGATGTGATCAACCAGATCAAAATCGAAAACCCGCATTTGTGGGATGCCGAGATGAAGGAAGAAGCGACCCAGATGATCCTGCAAGGGACTCAGCTGGAGATCGAATACGCGCGTGACACCATGCCGCGTGGGGTGTTGGGCATGAATGCGGCGATGATGGAGGACTACCTCAAGTTCATCGCGAATCGTCGTCTGTCGCAGATTGGTTTGAAAGAAGAATACCCAGGCACCACCAACCCGTTCCCGTGGATGAGCGAGATCATGGACTTGAAGAAAGAGAAGAATTTCTTTGAGACTCGTGTGATCGAGTATCAGACTGGTGGTGCGCTTAGCTGGGATTGATTCCTTAGCCAACTGAATAGCCCTGACTTGTTCAGGGCTTTTTTGTATTTGCAGAGTGCCAAATCCTACAGTCTCGTAGGAAATTTCGTAGACGTGCTAGTGGCCACTCAGTATCGTCCGAGGACTTTCTACCCTCGGCGACTGTATGGATATTACAAAAGACAGCATCGACTGGAGCGACGAGGAATTAGCCGCGGCAGTCGAGACCTACTTGAAGATGTTGGCGTTGGAGAAGAGCGGCCAACCCTTTAATAAAGCCCATGAAAACCGATTGCTACGTCAGGGACCAATCGCAGGTCGTACAGAAGGCTCCATCGAGTTTCGCATGCAGAATATCTCTGCGGTTCTGGTCCAAATGGGCCTGTATCGGATCAAGGGGTACAAACCTGCAAATAACGTGGGCTCGGGAGTAGAACAACAGATTCGCAAAGCCCTCACTGCCCTTCGTATATTTGAATCAGATGAAACAGCGCAAACTGCAGATGAACAAACCCTCGTCCGCCGAGCATCCAAGCTACTGCAGCAGCCCATCGAGAAGGTGCCGGACGGAATTGCGAAGCCACAGAAAGTGTCCATTGTCGGTACGGCTTTTGTTCGCGATCCCAAAGTACGCGCTTGGGTATTGAATGAGGCCAATGGCATTTGCGAAGGCTGCGGTTCAAACGCTCCCTTCGAAGTGGATGGCTTGCCATTTCTTGAAGTACATCACGTCAAGCACCTCGCCCAGAAGGGTTCGGATCGCATCACCAATGCTGTAGCCTTGTGCCCGAATTGCCATCAGCGTTGTCACCGATCAAGTGACCGCGGTGACTTCACCAAAGGGCTTTACTCGAAAATCGAAAGATTGAAAGAAGAGTAAACTTCTGTGGTCACAACTGATGTATTACCAAAATTACGAGATAGGACCGAGACCCGCCCGTGAACCCAGACATGCTCGAATCCGGCCCCTTGGATGCCAAAGTACTCTCCGTCTTTGACTTCGACGGCACCCTGACCCACCACGACAGCTTCGTGCCGTTCCTGAAGTTCGCCTTTGGTAAAGGCGAGTTCGTGCGCAGGATGGTGAAGCTGGCGGTGCCTGGCGCGCAGTTTCTGTTGCGCGTCATCAGCCGTGATGAGCTCAAGGCGCAGTTGATCCGCACCTTTATGACCGGCGTGGACAAGGCGTGGGTTCAGCAGAAAGCGGAAGCGTATTGCCAGGCGTATTGGAACAAGCTGATGCGCCCAACCGGGCTGCAATCGGTGGCCGATGAGGTGAAGTCCGGGGCGGTGGTGACGCTGTGTTCGGCGTCGCCGGCGTTGGTGTTGCAGCCGTTTGCGGATCGGCTTGGGATCCGGTTGATAGGCACTGAGCTTGAGGTGGTTGACGGAGTATTGACGGGCAAGCTCACCGGGAATAATTGCCGGTGTGAGAATAAGGTGCTTCGGCTTGAGGCGGTTTATGGGGATCTGGGGGAGTATCGGCTCAGGGCCTGGGGTGATACGCGCGGGGATCGGGAGTTGTTGGCGGCGGCGCAGGATGCGCATTTTCGGCATTTTCATGCGAAGAAGAAACGAATCAAGCAACGCTGAATCGCCTGGACGACCTATCTGTGTGCGCTGGATTGACTGCCTTAGGCGGCGATCCAGTTTTCCACGATCAAGCCATTCACTCGCTTGAACTCACCTTCGTTGTTAGTCACCAAGACCAATCCTGAGCTTCTGGCGTGGCCCGCGATGTGCAGGTCATTTACGCCGATTGGAGTGCCCTTCTTTTCGAGATCGGAGCGGATCGAGCCGTAGTGAAAAGCGGCCTTGTCATCGTAGTGAATGACGTCAAGCCGGGAGATGAAGTCCTCCACCGCCCGAGTATTTCTCTCAACAAACTGGCTTTTTTCGGCCCCGTGCATCAATTCCGCAAGGGTGATCGAAGAGATCACCATACGACCTACATTCGCATTGAATTTTTCCAGTATTTCCATAGGCCGACGCTTGATGATGTAGATCACGATGTTCGTATCAAGCATGTACTTAATCATCAAAGGACTCTCGCTCTTGCTGGATTTGGTCGGCGCGCTCCTCCATAAAATCATCAGATACCGATTCGCTTGCAAGGAAAAAGCTGTCCCAAGTGTTTTCAACCGGCGAAATAATCAGTTCGCGCCCCACGGCACGCACCTCTACAGTTTTCACCCCAGCGGGAAAACGCATGTCAGCAGGGATGCGGATATTTTGTGTACGGTTATTGGTGAAGATCGTTCCAGTAGACATAAGGAACACCTCTCAAGGCATGGGAAGACAGGTAAGAATGATAGTTTGCAGATGCTCTATTGCATAGCTCTATAGCAGCTACCCGACAAGCGTAGCCGAACAGGTAGCTGTTGGTGGCGGCGCAGGAAGCGCATTTTCATGCGAAGAAGAAGTTGGGCAAGTTGCGGCGGTGATGCGGGTGGATAGGGTCTGCGGGTAGACCGAGTTGATCCCATCGCAGCCTCGCTGGGGCTCGACAGCTCCCACAGGGGGTCTCTGTATGTCCTCAGGGTTGGATGAGCGGATTAGATTGGCGCTTTCAGATCCACGCCCAATGCCGTTGCGAAGGCTTTGACCAGCGGGCTTCGTGGGGCGTTGTGGCGCAGGATGAGGTTGAACGGTGTGCTCAGGTGGATCTGCTCCGGGCATAACACGCGCAGGCGCCCTTCTCTCACCAGCGGCGCGGCGTAATGTTCGGGGAGGAAGCCCAGGAAGCGGCCGGTGAGGATGAGGATGGCGACGGCTTCTACCTGTGAGGCCGAGGCGGACTGGCTGTCGTAGCTGACGAAGTTGGCCTTGTCGCTGTGGATCGCGTAACGATGGTTGACCACTTCATGCTGGCGCAACACATCTGCGTTGATGTCACTCGCTTCAAACAGCGGATGTCCGACGGCGCAGTACGCGTGGGACTTTTCTTCGTACAGCGGGAAATAATCGAATTCTTCCCGCCGCTGGTACACCGGGACGATGCCGACAATCAGCCGCCCTTCCACCACGCCCCGTTCAACTTCGTCCAGTTGCGAGGCATGCAGGCGTAATCTTATTTTTGGCGACTCTGTATGTAATCTTCCAAGCGCATTAATCAGCGGTGAATTAACGTCGGAGACGGTGTTATCAATAACGCCCACACTAAGGTCGCCGATCAGTTCGTTCTGTGCTGAACTAAGCTTGTCTCTGAAACTGTCTACCGAGGCAAATAATTCAATGGACGCTTGATAGACTAATTTGCCTTCTTCGGTCAGGCCAAACCCTTCCCGCCCTCGCGTACACAGGCGCATGCCGATGCGAATTTCGAGGTCGGAAATCTGCTTGCTGATCGCCGCCAGGCCCACATTCAGCTCGTTCTGCGCCGCGCTGAAGCCGCCCGCTTCGACCACAGCCTTGAACACCCGCAGCAATTTGAAGTCCAGGCCGCTGAGTTGCAGGGGCGGTCTTGTGCCGGGTTTTGGCGGTATGTTTCCAGAATTGGAAAGTGGGGTTTCCATAATACGTGTTGACCTCAAGTGCCATATTCAACAGGCTTTGACCTACTCCATGAACATCGCCGGGCGGCAATAATGAACATACTTAACCGCCCTTGGCAACCTTGAATATAGCGGGTTGAACAGCTTTTACCGGCTGATTTAACGCCCATAAAAACCTGACACTACGATCAGGACTTTTCGTTTTGCTACTGCCCTCCGAATCCATAAGGCCAAGCCACGTCCATCGGGCTTGTCACTTCTAAAAACAAGCGTGAGGAACACCATGTCTCAGCCCATCGATCGCCTCTGGGGTGCTCGTTTCAAGTCCGGCCCGTCCGCTGCTTTGGCGGCGCTGTCCCGTTGCCCCGAGCGCTATTTTCGCCTGACGCCCTACGACCTCGCCGGCTCCCGGGCCCATGCCCGTGAGTTGCAACGCGCCGGGTTGCTGGATGAGTCGGAAACCTTGCGCACCCTGGAAGCGCTGGACCGCATCGGTGAGGACTTTGCCGCTGGCCGCCTGCACCCGACGCTGGATGACGAGGATGTGCACACCTTCATCGAGCGGGTGTTGACCGAGCGTTTGGGCGCCCTGGGCGGCAAGTTGCGCGCCGGACGTTCGCGCAATGACCAGACGGCCAACGATTTGCGCCTGTTCCTGCGAGACCACGCGCGCACCATCACCACCGAGGTGTTGGGCTTGCAGCAGGCGCTGGTGGACCAGGCCGAGCAGCATATCGAGAGCATCTGCCCGGGCTTCACCCATTTGCAGCAGGCGCAGCCGATTGTGTTCGCCCATCACTTGCTGGCTCATGCGCAGTCAATGCTGCGGGACGTGCAGCGCCTGGTGGATTGGGATGCGCGTACGGCGTTGTCGCCGTTGGGTGCTGCGGCGATGGCGGGCTCGGCAATTGCTCGCCAGCCGGAGCATTCGGCCAAGGAGATGGGTTACACCGGGCCGTGCGAAAACTCTATCGATGCTGTAGCCAGTCGTGACCACGTGGCGGAGTTTCTGTTTGTGGCGGGCATGCTCGGGGTGAATATTTCGCGGCTGTCGGAGGAGTTTTGCCTGTGGTCGTCGCGGCAGTTTCGCTGGGTGCAGTTGGACGATGCCTACGCCACCGGTAGCTCGATCATGCCGCAGAAGAAGAACCCGGACATTGCCGAATTGGCACGGGGTAAAGCGGGGCGCTTGATTGGCAACCTGACCGGGTTGATGTCGACGCTCAAATCCTTGCCGCTGTCGTACAACCGCGATTTGAGTGAAGACAAGCACAGTGTGTTGGACAGCGTGGATACGTTGCTGCTGGTGCTGCCGGCGATGGCCGGGATGGTCGCGACGATGAAGGTGCAGGTGGAAGAGCTGCGGCGTCAGGCGCCGATGGGTTTCACATTGGCAACTGAGGTGGCGGATTGGCTGGCCACTCGTGGTGTGCCATTCAAGGAGGCCCATGAGATTACCGGTGCCTTGGTGCAGGCCTGTGAGAAGCATGAAATTGAATTGTGGGAAGCCTCGCCGGCGTTGTTGGCAGAGGTGGATACGCGGCTGACGCCGCAAGTGCGTGAGTGCCTGACCCTGGAAGCGGCGATTGCGGCGCGCAGTGGTTGGGGCGGTACGGCGCCGGATCGGGTGCGGGAGCAGATTGGGCGGTTGAAGGTGGCCCTGGCTGCGCAACAGAAGTGGGCAGAAAACTACACCGGCTTTCGAATTTAAAGATCGTTCCCACGCTCTGCGTGGGAATGCCTCTTGTGACGATCCGCGTCACGCTTTGGGGACGCAGAGCATCCCTTGCTGCATTCCCACGCAGAGCGTGGGAACGATCAGTGTATTCAGTTGTTTTGGAGAGTCACCATGAAACAAACCCCGGCAGAGCGCTTGCAAGCCGAGCGCCAGCAGACCGAGAACCAGTTCGATATCACCCAGTACGAGCATGTGCCGCGTCGCTATTACGGGCGGATGTTTTTTGCCACGTTGATCGTGATCGCACTGGCTGCCTTGCTGCGTGCATTCGCCAACGGCCAGATCGAATGGTCCTACATCGGTCAGTTCCTCACGTCCGAGGCGATCATCTGGGGCCTGGTGAACACCATCATCATGTCGATCCTGGCCATGGCGCTGGGCGTGGTGATCGGGGTGATCACGGCGATCATGCGCATGTCGGCCAACCCGATCCTGCGCTACGTGGCCATCACCTACACCTGGCTGTTCCGGGGTACGCCGCTGATTCTGCAACTGCTGTTGTGGTTCAACCTGGCGCTGATTTTCCCGGTGATCGCGATTCCCGGGCTGTTCAGCATCGACACCGTGGACCTGATGACGCCGTTCGTGGCCGCCCTCCTCGGCCTGAGCATCAACCAGGGTGCCTACACCGCTGAAGTGGTGCGCGCCGGCCTGTTGTCGGTGGACACCGGTCAGTACGAAGCCGCCAAGTCCATCGGCATGCCGAGCCTTCAGGCGCTGCGTAGGGTGATTCTGCCCCAGGCGATGCGGGTGATCATTCCGCCTGTAGGCAACGAGTTCATCAGCATGGTGAAAATGACCAGCCTGGCGAGTGTGATCCAGTACTCGGAGCTGCTGCACAACGCGCAAAACATCTACTACGCCAACGCCCGGGTCATGGAGCTGCTGATTGTTGCCGGCATCTGGTACCTGGCGGTGGTGACTGTTCTTTCATTCGGTCAGAGCCGCCTCGAGCGTCGTTTTGCCCGCGGCGCCGGCAAGCGCTCGTAAGCCCTGACTGAGGAGATTTGCCCATGAGAAGCATCGTCAAGGCCGTGAACCTGAACAAGTATTACGACCAGTATCACGCGTTGCAGGACATCAACCTGGAAGTCGAACAAGGCGAAGTGCTGTGCATCATCGGCCCGTCCGGTTCCGGCAAAAGTACCCTGCTGCGCTGCGTCAATCAGCTGGAAAAAATCGACAAGGGCGGCCTGTGGGTCGATGGCGAACTGGTGGGTTACCGGGTCGTCGGCAACAAGCTGCATGAGTTGAATGAATCACAGATCGCCCGTCAGCGCCTGGCCACCGGCATGGTGTTTCAGCGCTTCAATCTGTTCCCGCACATGACCGTGTTGCAGAACATCATCGAGGGCCCGTGCCAGGTGCTCAAGCGCTCGCCCAAGGAAGCCACCGAGGATGCGTTGGAGTTGTTGGCCCGCGTCGGCCTGGCGGACAAGCGCAATGCCTACCCGGTGGAGTTGTCCGGCGGCCAGCAACAACGTGTGGCAATTGCCCGTGCGCTGGCGATGCGCCCCAAGCTGATGTTGTTTGACGAACCCACGTCAGCCCTCGACCCGGAGCTGGTAGGAGAAGTGCTGTCGGTGATGCGCGATTTGGCCACCACCGGCATGACCATGATTGTGGTCACCCATGAGTTGGGCTTCGCCCGCGAAGTGTCCAACCGCATGATGTTTATGGATGCCGGCCAGATTGTGGAAGCCGGCAGCCCGGAAGAAATTCTAATAAGCCCACAAAACCCGCGTACCCAAAGCTTTATTTCTGCCGTTCGCACTTAACTAAAAAACTAACGAGAACGCCCCCATGAAAAATCTGTTTCTTCCAAGTTTGCTCGTAGGCCTGATGGCCTCCACTTCGGTTTTGGCGGCATTGCCGGCAGCGATCAAGGACAAGGGTGAGATCAGCGCGGCCATCGTGCCGAACTACCCGCCGATGGATTTCAAGGACACCGCCACCAACAAGCTCACCGGCCTGGACTTTGACCTGGGCAACGCCCTGGCCGAGCGTTTGGGGGTGAAGATCAAGTGGCAGGAAACCGGCTTCGAACAAATGCTCAGCGGCCTGACCACCAAGCGCGTGGACATTGTGCTGTCGGGCATGACCGACACTGCCGAGCGTCAGAAGGCGGTGACCTTTATCGACTACTTCACCAGCGGCCCGCAGCTGTACACCCTGGCCAAGCGTGAAGACCTCAAGGAATTGACTGACCTGTGCGGTAAAAAAGTCGGCACCAGCCGACGTACCACCTGGCCGTCGGAAATTGCCGCGTGGAGCAAGGAAAACTGCGAAAAGGCCGGTAAGTCAGCCATCGTGGTGATTGGTACCGAGGGCTCGGCGGATGCGCGGGCTCAGTTGCAGCAGAACCGTCTGGATGCGGCGATGCAGGGCAGTGAAACCATTCCTTACCTAATGTCGCTGGACAAGGGTAAGTACAAGCCAGTGGGCTTGGCGATTTCCAAGCAGTTCACCGGGCTTGGAATTGAGAAGAGCAATACCGAGTTGGTCACGGCCATCAGTGAGGCGTTGCAGGGCATGATTGATGATGGGACGTATGGCAAGATTCTGAAGAAGTGGGATCTGGAGCAGGGTGCGGTGGAAAAAATCAGCATCAATGCCGGCCAGTAACTCGATCTAAATGTGGGAGCGGGCTTGCTCGCGAATGCGGTGGATCAGCCAGTACAGTTGGCACTGACACACCGCATTCGCGAGCAAGCCCGCTCCCACACTGGATCTTCATCGTCTTGAAAAAAGAATAAGGACATCCGCCCCACCGTGGCCACGTACTCCCTGGTAATCCGCCGCCTGATGATCTGCTCGGTGACCATCGTCGTCAGCCGCGCCATGACCAGCCCATTGCTCGCCCTGTTGCTGAGCACCCGCCTGGGCCTCAACCAGCAAGACATCGGCTTGCTGATGGGCATCGCCGTGTTCATCGCCACCCTGCTGGGCCTCTACGGTGGCTACATCATCGACCGCCTGGAAAAGCGCAAGCTGCTGATCCTGGCGATGCTTTCCAGCTCCATCGGTTTTCTGTTGCTGACCTTTGCCAGCAACCTGTACCTGACCACCCTGACCCTGGTGATCACCGAAGCCGCTTCGGCGCTGTTCCTGATCGGCTCCAAGGCGATCATCAGCGAGAACCTGCCGGTGGGCCAGCGGGCCAAGGTGTTTTCCCTGCGCTACACGCTGACCAATGTCGGCTACGCCACCGGCCCGATGCTCGGCGTGGTGATTGCCGGGCAGATGCCCCTGGCACCGTTCCTGATCGCCAGCGCGATTGCCTTTGGCAGCCTGTTCCTGATGATCGGCATCCCACCGACCCAGCGAGACGACAGCAACAAACCCTTAAGTTTTCTCAGCACCCTGAGGACCCTGCGCAGCGATCGCACCTTGATCCTGTTCACCAGCGGCAGCCTGTTGAGCACCATTGTCCACGGGCGCTACACCCTCTATCTGTCGCAGTTTCTGCTGGTGGCCTACAAGCCGGAGAACGCGCTGAAAATTCTCTCTGCGGTGCTGGCGTGCAACGCCATCACCGTGATCCTGATGCAGTACCAGATCGGCCGCTTCCTCAAGCGTGAACAACTGCGCTACTGGATCGTGCTTGGCACCTCGCTGTTTATTGCCGGGTTGATCGGCTTCAGCATGGCGGACGGCCTGGTGTCGTGGTGTATCGCGATGTTTGTGTTCACCCTCGGGGAGATGATCATCTACCCGTCCGAGTTCCTGTTTATCGACACCATCGCCCCGGACGCCCTGCGCGGCAGTTATTACGGCGCACAAAACCTGGCGGCATTTGGCGGCGCCTTGAGCCCGGTAATCTGCGGCTACCTGCTGATCAATGCATCCCCCGCCTCGATGTTCTATGTACTGAGCGGGTTGACGGCAGTGGGTGGCACCTTGTGTTTCCTGAGTGGCCGGCGTGTGGTGGTCCGTGCGTAATTTCTACTGATATTTGCTCTATATCTCGCTATTAATAGCGAAATCTCTCACGGACCCGAGCCCCATGAAATTCGACACGGCCTACAGCCTGAGTCTCGACGACAAGCTGTCGATCTATGACGTGCGCGACCTGAATTTCGACGAAACCGCCGCCTTCGATTCCGACAAGGACAGTTTCCTGTGCCCCAACGACGAATGCCGGGCGGCGTTTGCGGCGGGCAATGTGTTGGGCACGTTCAATGCAAAAAACGTCAATTACCTGCGTACGCCGCACTTCAAGAACATCCCCAGCACCCGGCATATCGAGGGTTGCCGTTACGCCAGTCGCCCTGCCGGAAAAGGCGAATCTGAGGATGGGCCGGAGGAAAACTTCCCGTCGGAATTTGTCCTGACGCGGCGCCAGTACGAACGCAAAACGCCGGTCATCGGTGCTGAGGGTGGCACCGCACAAGAGCCACCGAAAACGCCGGCAACCCGCAACGCCTTGTCTCACAGCTCAAGCGACACCACCCCGGACAAGACCAGCGTCTTTGCCCACCCGGTGGAATGCTACGTGTCCAATATCGGCGACAAGGACAAGCTCAAAAGCATGCCCTTGAAGATCGGCGAGCACACCGCGACCTACTGGACGTTTTTCAAGAAGATCGAATACCTGCAGGACAACAAAGGCCTGATCTACTGTGGCAAGATCAAGGAGATCAAGGACTACACCAGCAGCTTTCGCATCGACTTCGAAAAGAAGGCCTGGCTCGACAAAAAGCCCTATTCCATCAACGTTTACCTGAGCAAAAAACTGATCGAGAACTACCGCAAGCGCAAGGCGTTCCTGGAGCAGATCAAGGCCGCGGTGGACAGTGATCGAGCGCTGTATTGCTTCTTCTACGGGGTGACACCGGAGCTGAAACAGGTGCCAAGCAAGAAAAACCCCGAGCAGACGTTCGGGGTATTCAGTGCCAATATCGAGAACCTGGATCACCTGATTATTCGCGAGGCGCCGGGGTTGGGAGAACGGTAATGCGATTCCAGGTCAGGCCCTTCGGCTGAATAAACGGTACTTTTCACGTGCAAGTGCGGCGCCCGCAGGGTCCAAGCCGCCTACCGTGACCAACCAGTGAATCAGCATTTCCTCATCCGGTAAATGAAGCCCCTTCACATCTTTCAAGCTTCGAGGCGTATGGTTGATTCGAGCGTCGTAATGCAGAGCGCTCCAAGGCATTGCAACAAGATCCACGCCTTCTGCGTCCATCTCAAAACTCCGCAATATTTCGTTGATTTGAGTCTGCGCACTCCGATCACCCCGCTGCTGTAGAGAGTACGACTCGACCAAACTGACGAATTGCTGTTCAGGCACAGACGGATCAACCAAATCCAAAACATCAGACTTCAAGGCGAGATCCAAAACACCACTCATCCACCGATTAATAAAGGTGCGCACGAAGCCATCGGCGTCGGCTTTTTTCATATCAAAAAACAGCATGCAATAGCGGGTTTTCAGATGTATCGCCAACAGCACATGTTTACGTTGCACCGTCGCGGCATGGACCAGCCACTGATGAGGGTCGGCGTACAGGTCATCGCCCTGGCGCTCTTGTGTCGGCGGTTTTTGAACCGGGGTAATTTTTTTGCCTTTGTGAACCCGGCTAAAAAAATTACCAGCCGCCTGCGTACAATTAAAACTAAGCATCAAGATATTTCCTGAACATTCTGACTGAAGTCTAAGACAAGACTCAGTCGCCTTGTACGTGTGCAGCAACCCACTCGATTTCGTAACGCTGCCTGACCGCGTAGCCGATAGCGCTCAATGTCTCTTCGCTTAATACCGACAACTCTGAATCACTCAACAAATCATGCCTGATCATTTGCGCAAGGCTCTCGCGGGCTTTCGAACGACTGTAGAGATCAAACATTCGGGCGACATCGTTATCGCGATCCCTGGTGAGGCTATACAGCGTCCTGTACCGAGCCTCGGCAGAAAGCGTTTCGCGCTCGCTGATGGTCTTTGCATCAGCCAGTACGCCTAGGTAAAAGCGTTCAAGCGCCAATACCCTGAGGACTTTGAACTTCTGCCAATCGCTTTCGGAAATGGACATGACATTCCCCCGGTCACTTTCTTTTGAATAGAGAAGTAACCCTAGCCTGCGGCTAAAAGAACGCAAAATCCACTTGCGTCAGACCAGCATGCTCACCATCACCACGCCCAACAACCCGATATACACCCGCGCATGCAGTGCATCCGGGATACGACCAATCCACGGCGTGGCCAGGCGAATGCCCAGCAGCGAACCCAGGGTGAGGATGGCAAACGCCAGCAAATCGACATAGCCGACAAACCACGCGCCCAATTGCACCTTGGCGAATCCCGCCATGAGCATGTAGGTGAATGTACCGGCCAGCGCCACCGGCACGCTCAGCGGATTAGCCATGGACGTGGACTGGGACATGCTCAAGCCACAACGGCGTAACAGCGGCACGGTCATCACGCTGCCGCCCACACCCAGGAAAGTCGCGATCAGGCCAATGGCGATGCCGCCGCCCGTCACTTCCACTCCGCTCAGGCGTCGTGGCTGGAGCCTGTCGTCCTGGCTGAGAAAGCCCCTGCGCAACAGGCAATCGACAATGGTGATGGCCAGGTAGGCGATAAAGGCGTACCGCATGAAATCGCCGCTGGCGAACATTGCAGCCCCTGCGCCCAGCACGGCGCCGACCCCGATGTACCCGCCCAACGGCCACAGGTAATGGCGAATCAGATTACCTTTGCGCTGGTGTTTTCCGGTGGCAAGCAGCGCGTTGACGATCATCACGCAGGTGGAGGTGGCGACCGCGATATGCATCGCTGATTCACTCACGCCCGCGTCGCGGCTGAGCTTGAGCATGCCGTAGAGCAACGGCACCACCACGAACCCGCCACCGAAGCCGAACAGCACAGCGGTCACGCCGGTCATGCAGCCGAACAGTGCCAGTAATAGATAGAACATCGGGAATCGCCTTCAGTATCAGGGAGAGCTGTCGACGATAGAGATTCAAGGCTTGGCCCGCTTGCGCATGTCGGCCAATAATGTGCGAGATATTGCCACTTCCGGGATCAGCTCCATGCGCAACGTTTCCATCGCTCAGCTCGACCTGACCCCGCGAACGGTCGTGGCAATCGGCACCGACTATCCCCACGGCTATCTGCTCAAGCGCCACAGCCATCGGCGCGGCCAGTTGTTGTATGGCGCCACCGGGGTGATGCAAGTCAGCACCCAGCAAGGCAACTGGGTTGTGCCGCCCCAGCGCGCGGTGTGGATTCCCGCCCAAGTGCCCCATGAAGTGCTGATGCTCGGCGTGTCGACGCGCAGCCTGTATATCGAACCGCACGCCGTCACCGACTTGGGCACCGACTGCCACGTCATCAACGTTTCCCCCCTGATGCGCCAGCTGCTGATGGAGGCGGTGGAGCTGCCGCTGGAATACGACGAGGCCGGGCGCGACGGTGCGCTGGTCAGCCTGCTGTTGCATGAACTGGCACGCGCCACGCACTTGCCCCTGCATATCCCGCTGCCGGAGGACCCTCGCCTGCTTGCTCTGTGCCTGGCGTTTCTGCAGCGGCCGGACGTGCACCAGTCACCGGTTCAATGGGCGCAACAATCGCACCTGAGCCTGCGTACCTTCAGCCGGCATTTCCGCCAACAAACCGGCCTGAGCTTCGTGCAGTGGCGCCAGCGGGCCTGTGTTGTGCAGGCCTTGGCGCGGTTGGCCAGCGGTGCAAGCGTCACCCGGATCGCCCTGGACCTGGGCTATGAAAACCCGGCGGCATTTTCCAGCATGTTCCGCCGGGTGCTGGGCCAGTCACCGAGCACCTACCTGGAAGGTGCGAAATAGAGCGGCGGCAGCGCTATCGGAAAATCCAGTTGATGAGCGGTCAAAACAACTGTACAAAAACACAGTATAGTTTGCCCTCCCCCCGTCGAACCTGGAGAAAGTCCATGTCCTCTCTGGCAATGAGCAGCACCGTAGAACAGCAGATCGTCCTTCATCAATTCACCCCACGGCACAGCGTCCAGGCCCGCCTGATGCTGGGCTGGAGCCGGGAAGACCTGGCCCGGGAAGCGGATGTGGAAGTGGACGCCCTTCAACGTTTTGAAAGCCATGGCGATGTGGACGATGCTGTCCGCCTGAGTGTGGCGTTTCGCCTGGAGGCTGAAGGGTTGGTGTTTTTCCCGGGCTTTGCGCCGGGTTGGGGGATGAATGTGCGGGGCCGCGCCAGCACTCCGGCACAACCGGCCGCCAAAGGGATCATCTCAAGGTTTCTGGATTCAACAGCGGCGTCCATTGACCCAACAACACCTCAGCCCAATGGTGCGTAGCGCGCAAGGCCATCAACTCACGCCTGCAACTGCAACGCCCGACGGATCATTTGTGGCGGTTGGCCAAACGCTCGCAGGAAGGCTCGACGCATGCGCTCAGGGTCACCGAAGCCCGTCTCCCGGGCGACAACGTCGATGGAGTGGCTGCCGGATTCGAGCATCAACCGGGCGGCTTCAATGCGCAGGTGTTCTACCGCCTTGGCCGGCGATTGCCCGGTTTCGGCGCGGAACAGTCGGCTGAACTGACGCGGGCTGAGGTGTGCCGCTTGCGCCAGTTGTTCTACCGAGAGGTCCTCGTGCAAGTGCCCTTTGGCCCACGCCAGGGCGGTTTGTACGCGGTCAGACTTTGGGTCCAGTTCCAGCAACGCCGAGAACTGTGACTGGCCACCGGCACGGCGATGGTAAACCACCAGTTTTTTCGCCACGTCGCGGGCCACTTCCACGCCCAAATCGTGCTCGACCAGGGCCAGGGCCAGGTCGATGCAGGCGGTCATCCCGGCAGAGGTCCAGAGCGGGCCATCGACGGTGAAGATCCGGTCTTCCTCCAGCTTCACATTGGGGTAGCGCTGGCGAAACGTCATGGCGTGGTACCAGTGGGTGGTTGCCTTGCGCCCTTCCAGCAGGCCGGCCGCTGCCAGGTGGAACGAACCGGTGCAGGCCGATGTAACCCGGCGCGACGCCGTCAATGATGCTTGCAGGTACTCCACCATGCCAGGAGTGGGCTCAAGTAGTTCGTTGTCCCCCAGCACCAGGATCGTGTCGTAGACCTGCTGCCCGAACGCCAGGCTATCAATGGCAAAGCCCATGGAGCTTTTTATCGGCCCGCCATGCTCCGACAACAAGTCCACGCGGTAGAACGGTCGCCCCACCACGAAGTTGGCAAATTCGAACACGCTGCTGGTGGACAGGCTGAGCACCTGGAAACCGGGAAAAAGCAGAATACCGACGGACACCATGGCCAAACCTCATGTCTCTAAAGGAGGGATATATGACATTGCAGCCATCACATTACACCCATAATCTTGGTTCCAACAAGGCCGATCCCCTCCCCGGCCCATTTGGAGCAACTGCCATGTCGCAACACAAAGGTTATGCCCTGATTACCGGTGCCTCGTCAGGAATTGGTGCGGTGTATGCCGACCGCCTGGCCCGTGCCGGCTACGATCTGATTCTGGTGGCCCGCAACCAGCAACGTCTGGAGCAGTTGGCAACACGCTTGAAAGCCAATACCCAGCGTGACGTGCAGGTGATAGCGGCCGATCTCAATCTGCCAGCCGACTTGGCGCGAATCGCCCGGATCGCGCACGAAGACAGCCGTATCAGCCTGCTGGTGAATAACGCCGGTGTGGGCGCCACCGCTTCGTTGCTGGAGTCGGATGCCGACAAAATGGACGCGATGATTCTGCTGAACGTACTGGCGCTGACCCGCCTGGCCAAAGCCGCGGCAACCAACTTTGTCGCCCAAGGGCGTGGCACGATCATCAACATCGGCTCGATTGTCGCTCTCGCTCCCAAAGTGCTGAACGGCGTGTATGGCGGTACCAAAGCGTTCGTACAGGCGTTCAGCGAATCGCTGCAGCATGAGCTGAGTGACAAGGGCGTGGTGGTCCAGGTGGTGCTGCCAGGCGCTACCGCCACGGAGTTCTGGGACATCGCCGGCCTGCCTGTGAACAACCTGCCGGAAGCCATGGTGATGACCACCGAGAACCTGGTGGACGCCGCCCTGGCAGGCCTTGCCCAGGGCGAAGCCGTGACGATTCCGTCCCTGCCGGACAGCGCAGATTGGGACACCTACGAACGCGCGCGGCTGGCCCTGGGTCCGAACCTGTCGCACCGTGAACCCGCCGCTCGTTATGGGTTGAAGTAATCCGGACTAGCGCAGGCCGGGTTTAAACGCAGGCTTCCTGATTGCCTGGGAGGCCTGTTCATACCCGTAGGCGACCGACAGCAACGTGGCTTCGCTCAAATTTTTCCCATAGAAGTGAACGGCTGTCGGCATCCCTTCGTCGTCCATGCCCGATGGTATGGAGATACCGGGATAACCGGCCACCGCCGAGTAGTAGTAACTGTATGAGTGAAAGTTGGACATCATTGCATCAAGCTTATGCTCGGCCAGCGGCTTATCGATGGTGCTTTTGAAAATCGGGCCGATGGCAGCCCATAACTCATTGCGCGCCTCATCACTGATATCCATCCCGTTGATCATGGTGAGCATCTGTTGATCCGGCACACCCGGACCGCTGTTGCGCTCGTTGAATTCAATCAGCTCAGCCAGCGACTTCACCGGCAAGCCTGCCCGTCCGGCCAGGTAGGCTTCAAGCTGGTGTTTAACGTCCGATAACAACGCGTCGTTATATTGTTCATGGGTTTCGTACGGGACGCCCTCACCCAGTTGACCCACGGGTACCAATGTCGCGCCCTTGCCTCGCAGCAACGTAATGGCATCCTCGAAGTGCTGCCTGTCGGCTTTTTTCGCCGGGTCGTTGGCATCTTCTGCAGATAACTCAGGCAACGGCGTATAGCCGATGCGCTTGCCCACCAAGGCGTCAGGCTTGATTCCTTGGGTGTAGCGGTTGGTATCCGTCATCGCATCCAGTGCTTGCGCCGCATCACGCACGTTACGGGTGAAGGTGCCCACCGTGTCCTGGCGGGAACTGGTCATCACCCCTTCAGTGCTCACTAACCCTTCGGTCGGTTTGAAACCAATAACACCGTTGTAAGCCGCCGGCGTAATGATTGAACCATTGGTTTCGACCCCCAATGCCAAGGGCACAATCCCTTGAGCAACGGCTACCGCAGAGCCCGTACTCGAGCCCGCCGCCTGGCCATCCAGCCGATGCGGGTTGAGGGTCAAGCCGCCCCTGGAGCTCCAGCCATCAACCGGCGCCTCAGAGCGAAAATTGGACAATTCGCTCATGTTGGTTTTTCCAATAATCACAACGCCAGCCTTCAGCAGGTTGTCCACCACCTTGGCGTTCCTTGAAGCGGGCCTGCCCACCAGCGCCATGGAGCCACCGCTGGTCTGCATCTTGTCGCCGGTTTCGAACACATCCTTGAGCGCTATCGGAACGCCATGCAAAGGCCCGCGCACTTTGCCTTCGGCCCGCTCCAGATCCAGCGCACGGGCTTTCACACGAGCGTCAGGATTGATTTCAATGAACGCATTGCCGCCCTGCAAGCCCTTGTCCATGTTGGCGATCAGCTTCAGCGAATCCCTCACCACCGAATCGGAACTGGCCCCATTGGGCCGGGTCATGGCCGCTGCCAAATCGTCGGCACTCCTGTAGGCCTGTGGCGGGTTCACCACTGCATCGAAAAGCCCCGCTGCCCATCCCGCGCCCAAACCTGGTCCGATCATAAATACTCCCCGCCTGCCTGAATGTTGGGAATACCGTTCGATATCCCTGCCTCAGTCTAAGAAGCGAAATACTCGATGACTCGGGGGCAACTCTTACCGCGGCGTACGATCACTCTCCCCATAGCGTAGGCCCTTAATGCCGCCCTAGAACCTGCTGACAACCTCGCACCAACGCCGCCAGACGATCTCTGGACCAGTGCGCACCATAGAACCAGACGACCCTCGACACCCCGTCGACGTCGGTGCCCGCGGGCACGCTGAAGCGTGGGTTATCGGCAGTCGCTGCTTTGTGGAAAGCAACACCTTGCGCATCCGCCACCACCCCATCCAGGCGGTTTTCCGTGACCCGGTCGTTAATCTCATTGCCGGGGTCCAGGGTGAAGTGACGTGTGTCATCGGTCACCCGCGCCGTCACAGGCACCAATTGCGCACCGGCTGCACGCAGTACGTCCAGTACCCGGGCAAAGTGCGAGCTGTGTTTGGCGGGTTTGCGCACATCACCGGTAACGTACTCGCTGGCAAAACCAATACGGCTGCCAGCCAGGGGCGGTGTGTTGATCAGATGACCCGGATCAGCGACGGGTGGAATCTCCACCATCACCCGCCCCTCAGGGTCGACACCGCTGAGGGCAATCAGTGATAACGCGGGATCGCGCACGCTGTGCATCATGGGGCCAGGGAGGTCGAGCCTGGGGCCGTAACCGCCCGTGGAGCCAAACTCCAGGCCGCCCTGGTGAGTGGCTGAATTGACGATCGTACCGGCCGCATGACTGCCAAACACAACACCCTGGCTGGCAGTGGGGGCGCAAGGCTGGGGAGTACAACTGTCCCCCGATCCTGAAGGCTTGAACAGGCAGCGCACGCCCGGCCCCGTGACCTTCCTACTCTTATCGTCCATACACTCCCACGCCCCGGAATAAAGTTTCGAGGCGTGATTGCATCCCTTCAGCGAGGTGGATGTCTGTCGGAAATGGCTGGTTATGGCTCGTTCAAAATCCCTGAGCGCGCGATCAGACGGTGATTATCCGCTGACGTGCGCTTCACTGCCCTGATGCTCGACTTCCAGCCACCAGGCCTGCCCGCGCTCCGGCTGGTTGAGCATGAACGCCTGCCCCATCGCCGGTGTGGTGATCGACACGTTACGCTCCCATGCCAGCGCCATGATGCGGTCGAAGGGTTCGTGCCATGCATGAAACGCCAGGTCGAACGTGCCGTTATGGATCGGCAGCAGCCAGCGGCCCTTCAAGTCGATGTGCGCCTGCAGGGTTTCTTCCGGTTGCATGTGCACGTGGGGCCAGTCGACGTTGTAGGCACCCGTCTCCATCAGGGTCAGGTCAAACGGGCCGTACTGCTCGCCGATACGCTTGAAGCCCTCGAAATAGCCGGTATCACCGCTGAAGAAAATTCGCCGTGAGCCGTCGATCATCACCCACGAACACCACAGCGTCTGGTTGCCATCGAACAGGCCGCGCCCGGAAAAGTGCTGGGCCGGCGTGGACACAAAACGAATCCCGTCCACTTCAGTGCCCTGCCACCAATCCAGCTGCCGCACCTTGCTGGCATCCACGCCCCACTTGACCAGGGTATCGCCCACACCCAGCGGCGCGAGGAAATAGCGGGTCTTGTCCGCCAGTTGCACCACCGCCTTGTGGTCCAGATGGTCGTAGTGGTTGTGGGAAAGAATCACCGCCTCGATCGGCGGCAGGTCCTCAAGGCTGATCGGCGGCTGATGGAAACGCTTGGGGCCCGCCCAACTGAACGGCGAAGCACGCTCGGCGAACACCGGGTCGGTCAGCCAGAACTTGCCGCGCATTTTCAGCAGCACGGTGGAATGGCCGAGGCGGAAAACGCTATGGTCCGGGGCGGCAAACAGTTGCTCGCGAGTCAGCGGCTGCACCGGGATCTCACCCACCGGGCGCGTGCTGCGGGGCTTCTGGAAGAGCATCTTCCACATGATGCCCAGGGTCTTGCCCAAGCCGCCATGCTGGATGGGCTTCTGATTGGTGAAGTGACCTTGATGCTGTTCGGAAGACTTGGGCGCTGTAGAAGAACTGTCGAGACGGGTTGAGATCGTGGCCATTACCGAGGAACTCCTGCAGACTGCTCTAAAAATTACACTGCACAGTGTAGTTTCTAGATTGCAACAAAACCGGGAGCAAGTAAACTACCGAGTGTAAGTTTCCCTTCAGAGCCGAACTCCCACCATGACTGTACCCCTGCGCCTCACCGACCGTAAACGCGAAGCCATCGTGGCAGCCGCCATTGCCGAGTTTCGTGACAACGGGTTCGAGGTCACCAGCATGGACAAGATTGCGGCCACGGCGGGGGTTTCCAAGCGCACGGTGTACAACCACTTCCCGAGCAAGGAAGAGCTGTTCGCCGAGATCCTGCATCAACTGTGGGCCAGCAGTGTTGCGCAACTGGACGTCAGCTACGCCAGCGACCGCCCGCTGCGAGAGCAACTGCGCGGGTTGCTGCAGGCCAAGATGACGATGATGTCGGACGCCAACTTCCTCGACCTGGCCCGGGTCGCGATTGCCGCCACCATCCACTCGCCGGAACGTGCCCAGGACATGGTCAACCGCCTGAGCAAGCGTGAAGAAGGCTTCACCCAATGGGTGCGCGCCGCCCAGGAAGACGGCCGGCTGAGCTGCACCGACCCATGCTTCGCCGCCCACCAGGTGCAAAGTCTGCTCAAGGCCTTTGCCTTCTGGCCACAGATCACCCTCGGCCAGCCGACCCTGGACGCCGACGCCCAAGCGAACGTCATCGAGTCGGCCATCGACCTGTTCCTCGCAGGCTATGAGGTCGTGCCGCAGCACTGACCTGTTGCAGGAACGACATCCAAGGTCGTTTTTATCTGATTCGCCGCGTGTCCTTTGCAAATGGCCTGGAAGGACACTGATTATTCCCACGCGAATAACTGACAATATTCACACGTATTATCCGACCAGTGGTTTTCCCGATCACGTGTGCCGTCGTACCTGCAAAAAAAGAATCGACCCAGGAATCTATGGAAAACCAACGAGGCAAAGGGCTGTCATTTGCCAGACGTATCTACAGGCCAAGGATCATCGGCCTGGGCATCGGCTGCATCAGCGTCATCGCCGCGCTCTACCCACTGCAAATGCCAGGCTGGGTCTGGGCGTTGCTGCTGTTCAACGGTTTTGGCTGGGCGCACCTGGCCTATCAACTTTCGACCCGCTCTGATTTCCCCTACAAGGCGGAACGGCGAAACCTGCTCTACGACTCACTGCTCGGCGGGTTCTGGGCGGCGACTACACAGTTCACGCCACTGACGGCCGTGACCATCCTGTCGATGATGACCATGAACAACGTCGCCGCCGGCGGCAAACGCCTGTTCCTCCACGGCATCGTGGCGCAACTGGCAGGTATCGGCGTGTCCTGGCTGCTGTTTGGCATCCACTTCAATCCCGACGTCAGCCTGGTCCAGGTCTACGCCTGCCTGCCGATGCTGACCCTGTATCCCATGGCGCTGGGCATGGTCTGCTACCGCCTGGCGATCAAATTGTCGGAACACAAACGCGCCCTGAGCGCCCTGAGCCGCACCGACAGCCTCACCGGCCTGCTCAACCACGGTTCGTGGAAAGACCTGCTGCACCTGAAGTTTCACAAGTGCCAGCAACAACATGGGAACGCCACCATCGCGCTGATCGACATTGACCATTTCAAGCAGATCAACGACAGCTATGGGCACATCATCGGTGACCAGGTTCTGCGCCAACTAAGCCTGGAACTTCGACGCAACCTGCGGGCAAACGACCTGGCCGGGCGATACGGCGGCGACGAGTTCTGTGTGATTCTTCCTGACATGCCCATGGAACAGGCCGCGCAAGTCATGGAACGCATGCGCGAGGTGTTCAGCAATTACCGCAACCCGGAAATCCCCGAGCTGCGGGTCAGCCTGAGCATTGGCCTGGCGTCTTTCCAGAGCACCTTCACCGACGCGGCCATGTGGCTCAACGCAGCGGACCGCGCGCTGTACGCGGCCAAGGACACCGGCCGTAACCGAGTCAATATCAGCGACTACGTGGTCGCCCATTCCGCCTGAATCCCGCCCTCTGCATCTCGTCTGAATTAAACGCGCCCGTCGCCGACCGATAGCATAATGCCGCCATTGGTCGACTGGCATAGAACTTCTTGCCGGCCATACGACTCAGAACCCGCTGTTCCACCCCGCTGCCAGCACAAGGAAGCTGGCAATGAGCACGTTTGCCGTATGGCCAGGCCTTACGGTGGCAGGCGCCCCCATGGATACCCCTGACGCTTGCTTCCCCCGAGCACACGACCATGCTATTCAACGCCCATAAAAAAACCATCAGTACCCTGCAAGCCACCCTTGCCCAGCAAGCCAGCCTTCTCGACGCCATCGACCGCTCAATGGCGGTGATTGAATTTGATCTGCAAGGCACGGTCCTGCGGGCCAACGAGAATTTCCTCAAGGTCATGGGCTACACCGCCGACCAAGTCGTGGGCCAGTCCCACCGCCTGTTCTGCACCCCGGCCTTTGCCCGCAGCGCCGAGTACGGCCAACTGTGGACGCAATTGCGCAACGGCCAATTCCAGTCCGGGACCTTCGAACGGGTGACCAGCGGCGGCCAGCCGATCTGGCTGGAGGCCAGCTATAACCCGGTGCGCGACGAGTCCGGCAGCGTGGTGAAAGTGGTGAAGTACGCCATGGACGTCACCCCGAAAATGCAGGCCGAGAGTGAAGCCAACGCCAAGTTGCAGGCCATCGACCGCGCCATGGCGGTGATCGAGTTCAACCTCGACGGCACCATCATCAGCGCCAACCAGAATTTCCTGCAGCGCATGGGCTACAACCTGGCGCAGGTGCAGGGCAAGCATCACCGCATGTTCTGCACACCGGAGCTGGCCAACAGCAGCGCCTACAGCGATTTCTGGCGACGGCTGAACCAGGGTGAGCTGTTCAACGGCCAATTCGAACGCATCGACAAAAACGGCCAGGTGGTGTGGCTGGAAGCCAACTACAACCCGGTGTACGACGCCAGCGGGCGCCTGTGCAAGGTGGTGAAATACGCCTCCGACGTCACGGCCATGGTGGAGAAACACGCGGCCGACGCGCAAAGCGCCACCCAGGCTTATCACATCTCGCTGCAAACCCGGGACATCGCCGAAAAAGGCGCCGAGGTGATCCAGCAGACCGCCACCGGCATGCGTGAGATTGCCGCCAATATCGACGGTTCTTCCGCGCTGATCGCCAAGTTGGGCGAGCGTTCGCAGCAGATCACCGCCATCGTCAACACCATTCGCGGGATTGCCGACCAGACCAACCTGCTGGCATTGAACGCTGCCATCGAAGCCGCACGCGCCGGCGAACAAGGGCGTGGCTTTGCGGTGGTGGCCGATGAAGTGCGGCAATTGGCGGCGCGCACCAGCGGTTCAACGGCCGAGATTTCGTCGATGATCGAGATGATCCAGACCGAAACCCGCCAGGCCATCGACAGCATGGACGGTACCCGCGACCGCGCCGCCCAGGGCGTGGACCTGGCCAACCAGGCGGGTACGGTGATCCTGCAGATTCGCGAAGGCGCCAGCGAGGCGGTGCAGGCTGTGAGTGCGTTTGCCAATGAACGGGGCAACAGGTAAGCGACAGGCTTCTTCATGTGCCAGGCCGAGGGCTCGGTCTATAGTGGTGGCTTGTCTTACGCCACGGATTCGAGCCCGCCATGACCCCGGATAAACCTGAAGCCAACGTTGACCACCTGCGCTTTCATCGTAAACACGCCCATCTCGCGCCGACCTTTGGCAACGACACCTTTGCGCTGAAAGCCGAAGCCTTCGCGCGCTTCTTTGGTACCCCGACGTTCCTGGGGGCGCAAACGGCAATCGTGATTCTGTGGGTCGTGCTCAACATGACCGGCATCACGCACTTTGACGTCTACCCGTTCATCCTCTTGAACCTGGCGTTCAGCCTGCAATCGGCCTATGCCGCCCCCTTGATTTTGCTCGCCCAGACCCGCCAGGCCGCAAGGGACAAGGCCCAATCCGACGCCGACGCCCAGCACCGCGAAGCCCTGGCCGTGGCCAACACCGAACGCCAGGCCCAGGCGGCGCAGACCACCAAGCAACTCCTGGAACTGTTGGAGCAGAACACCAAGCTCACCGAGATGACCAAACAACTGACCGAGCGCATCGAAGGGCTGACCAGCGAAATGCACGACCAATTCGTGCGCAAGACCTGACCCTGCCACACATCCCGTGTGGGAGCTGGCTTGCCTGCGATTGCATCAATGCGGTATGCCTGATGCACCACAGCGCCTGTATCGCAGGCAAGCCAGCTCCCACAGTTATCTCACCGGCAAACGCACATGCTGGCCCAACTGATCAAATAACGTCACCACCGAACGCAAGGCCCGGCAATCGGGGCGCGTCAGCAGCCACAGGGCGGTATCGTGCCCCACCAGCGGCGGGCTCAACGGTTGCAGGTCCGCGCCCAGCAGGTAATCCGGCAACGCGGCCACCCCGAGTCCCGCGCGCACCAGTTCGGTTACCGAAACCATGCTGTTGCAGCGATAGGCCGGCATCACCCCCGGCAAGTGCTGGCGCCGCCAGGTGACGGTGGGGTGATCCGGCAGGAAGTCATCCGGCGCGATCCAGTTCAGGGCCGCCAGTTCCTCCCCCCCATGCTGGCGGGCATAGTCGGCACTGGCGCACACCCGATACGACACCGTGCCCAGGCAACGTCCTACCAGATGCTCGGGCGGTGCCTTGGTCAGGCGCAGGGCAATATCCGCATCGCGGCGACTGAGGTTGGCGAAGTCATTGGACGTGCTCAGCTCCAGGGTCAACGCCGGGTAGCCCGGCATGAACTGCGCCAGGGCCGGCAGCAACAGTGACTGCAATACCGAGTCCGTGCACGTCAGGCGCACCGTACCGCTGATCACTTCACCGCCCTGCTCCACTCCCACACGTGCTGCCTCCAGCGCCTGTTCGGCACGTTCGGCCTGCTCGGCGAGGGTGGTGGCCAAGGTGGTGGGCAGGTAGCCGGCGCGGCTCTTTTCGAACAGCGTCTGGCCCAGTGCCGTCTCCAGCCGCCGCACCGCGCGAAACACCGTAGACACATCCACCCGCAGCAACGCCGCCGCCCGCGCGAGCGTGCCGCCGCGCACCAGGGCGAGGATCAGGGAAAGGTCTGGGTAGTCGATCTGATAGTGCGCCGCTGCATTGAACATGTGTGTTAACGCCAATATTGATTGCGTGAACGCCAATCTATAGTGAGCGCCAGGACTCAACAAGCCACGGATACCCTCGATGAATAAAACCACCCTGCACCTGGCCCTGATCGGCGACTACGATGCACAGGTCACCGCCCACCAGGCCATTCCCCTGGCGTTGCAACAGGCCGGCGCGGCGCTGGGCCTGACGGTGCGGTTCGACTGGCTGGCCACCGACACGATCAAATCCACCGAACAACTGCAGCACTACGACGGCTTCTGGTGCGTCCCCGCCAGCCCCTACCGAGACCTTGACGGCGCGCTGCTGGCCATCCGGTATGCCCGTGAACAAAAGCGCCCGTTCCTCGGCACCTGCGGCGGTTTTCAACACGCGGTGCTGGAATATGCCCGCAACGTGCTGGGCTGGGCCGATGCCGAGCATGGCGAACTGGCCCCCGACTCGCCGCGTGCAGTGCTGACACCGTTGACCTGCGCGCTGGTGGAAGCGACCGACACCATCCGCTTGATGGCCTATACCCGCATCGCCGAGGCCTACGCCACCCTGGATATCCATGAAGGCTACCGTTGCCGCTATGGCATCAATCCAGCGTTCGAAAGCGCATTGCTGGAAGCCGACCTGATTGCCAGCGGCCATGACTCGGCGGGCGACCTGCGGGCGGTGGAGTTGCTGGGCCATCCGTTTTTTGTCGCCACCCTGTTCCAGCCGGAACGTGCGGCGCTTAAAGGCGTCACCCCGCCGCTGGCCATTGCGCTGCTGAAGGCCTGCGCATGATCGCCAAGACACCCAAACCGCCGTACTACGCCGTGGTGTTCAGTTCATTGCGCACTGAAGGTGACAACGGTTACGGACGAGCCGCCGACCGCATGCTGGAACTGGCCCGGCAACAACCCGGTTTTCTCGGCGTGGAATCGGCGCGCGGGGACGACGGGCTGGGTATCACGGTGTCCTACTGGAGCAGCGAAGCCGCGATCCTGGCCTGGAAGCAGCACGCCGAACACACTGAGGTGCGCGAACAGGGCCGCGCCACCTGGTACTCGGCGTGCCATACGCGGGTGTGCAAGGTGGAGCGGTCTTACGCGTTCGAGCGCTGAAACCTCAGCCCGTGTAAAACACTTAATGTGGACAAGGGAGGCTCTGTGGTGAGGGCGCTTGCTGTAGTGAGGGAGCTTGTGTGGTGAGGGAGCTTGCTGTGGCGAGGGAGCTTGCTCCCGCTGGGCTGCGAAGCGGCCCCAAAATCTTGGGAGCGCTGCGCACTCCAGCGGGAGCAAGCTCCCTCGCCACAGCAAGCTCCCTCACCACAGCAAGCTCCCTGCCACAGCAAGCTCCCTAGCCACAAAAAGCGCTCCAGCCGCAGGGCTATGCGGCACTCAACTGACCAGACTGCGCACCGCACTGATCTGTGGAATCTCCACCCGACGCATGTACACCCGCAGCGGTTCCGTGATGTTGATGCGATCGTCGATGTTCTGGTCCAGCAACAACTGGATCCGCTCGCGGGACAAGGTCATGGCCTGCCCGTCGACCGGCAGCCAGACAAACTCGGCGGTTGGGATGATGCCGTCATCGGCCACGTCCATGCCGAAGGAGTCTTCGCTGAAACGGACGATGTACTGGCCAGTCTTGCGGTTCAGGCCGACAAAACCCTGGAGTTGGTCGGCGGCCTGGCAGATAAGGTCGGAGGTGATGCGCATGGTAAACCTCACTGAAAAGTCCTACTTGGACTGGAAAGATGGTTTACACGCGTGGCAGGAAAATCTGCCCTCTGATGGGGCATTTCAAAGCAAGAGTACTGCATCGCACCGCACAAAAGTGCAGAAAAATGGCCGGTGAACACGTTAATGTCGGTTTGGTGATAGCGCCATTCGCAAGCAATTGTTAAAAAGGAGCCCTTCTCAAAGTTACCTCCACGAAAGGACTTCGCATATGCCTGTTACGTTTACCAAGAGTGCCCTGCTGCTGGCCCTGATGCTGGGCCTTGGCCACGCACAGGCGGCAAGCCCGATCAGCCCTACCGAATTGGCCACCAACGAAGGCATTCCGCACCCCGCCGTGATTGCCCACCGTGGCGCCTCCTTCGATGCACCGGAATCCACCGCCGCCGCCTACAAAGTCGCGCGCGACCTGGGTGCCGACTACCTGGAAATGGACCTGCAGCGCAGCAAGGACGGCGTGCTATTCGCCCTGCATGACAACAACCTGCAACGCACCACCGACGTCGCCACCAAGTTCCCGGAGCGCAAGGACAGCCCGGCCAACGAGTTCACCTGGGCCGAGCTTAAAACCCTGGACGCCGGCAGCTGGTTCAACGCCGCCTACCCGGATCGCGCCCGCCCAGGCTTCGTCGGTTTGAAAATCCTCAGCCTGGACGAAATCATCAAGATCGCCGAAGGCAATCCGCAGCACAAACCCGGCCTGTACATCGAAACCAAGGAGCCGAAGCAATTCCCGGGCATCGAGGCCGACCTGAAGAACAAGCTGCTGGATAAAGGCTGGTTGAGTTCCACCGGCTCCAACCAGGCCCAGAAAAACATCGGCGTCGGCCAGGGCAAGGGCCGCGTGGTGCTGCAAACCTTTGAGAAAGACAGCCTGAAAGAACTGCAAAAAGAGATGCCCAACACCCCGAAAATCCTGCTGTTGTGGGTAGGTGAAGGCAGCATCGAACCGAAATCCAAGGTGCCCTTCGCCGAGTCCGGCGAGCCGAGCAAAGCCGCCTACTACGCCAAGCAGGAGCCGAAGGACGCCGCCGAGTTCGAAAAATGGATCGACGAGGCCAAGAGCCTGGGCGCCATCGGTACCGGCCCTTCGGCACAACTGACCAACCTGGGCGACCAGAGCTACTCCGACCTGGTCAAACCCGAGATGAACCAGTTGACCCACGACAAGGGCTTGCTGGTGCACGTGTACACCGTGGATGAGCCGGTGGACTTCGACAAGGTCATGAAAGCCGGCGTCGATGGCATCTTCACCAACCGCGCTGCCGAACTGCTGAAGTACTACAAGCGCTGGCCGTCCTCGAGTGTGGCCGACCTGCTGCAGGACAACGGTTACTGAGTGAGCCCCGAATGGTCAGGTCGCCTGTGGCTGGGGCCTGACTACGGGCTGATCCAGGGCATACCGGGGCGCACCGCGCCCCACGCACACTATGCCCATCAGCTGATGTTCTCCGCGGGCGGGCCGGTCACGGCCAGCCTCGATGGCCGTGCCACCACGGCCCATCGCCTGTTTATCCCGTCCAGAATGCCCCACGCCATCCTCCACTCCCACGGTGAGGTGTTGATGGTGTATGCCGAACCCGGCGCCTTTGACTTCGACTCTTTGCAGGCCGCCCTGGCCGACAGTGAACGGTCCCTGGAAGCACTCGAGCGCACGCTGCGCCAATTGCCGAGACGCGCACTGGAAGATGCCAGGGTGGAGCGCGCGCTGTCGGCGCTGGATCAGCAACTGAGTGGCAAGGTCTCGGCCCAAGCCCTGGCGCAGGCGGCGCACGTTTCGTTAAGCCAGCTGGAACGTTTGTTCGCCAACCAACTGGGTTTGCCGGTACGTCGCCTGGTGTTGTGGCGGCGCTTGCGAGTGGCGCTGGGACTGGCGCTCGGCGGCAGCACCCTGACCGAGGCTGCACATGGCGCCGGGTTCGCCGATTCGGCGCACTTTTCCCGGACCATGAAGCAACTATTTGGCGTCACGGCCGGGGCGTCGTTGCGCAACCTGAACGTACGAATCCTGGACTAGACCCGCGGGAACCGGCGGCTCCTTGCTCAAGCGCACCGTCCTGAACGGGTCGCGCAACTGCGCCACATACTCCCGCGGAAAATCCGGCCGGCTGCCAATCCCCAAGTCGCCCTGCCCCATTCGATAGTCATGGCTGTAAAACGCCGTACCCAAGAGCCAATCCCACAGATTGAAAAACAAGCCGAAATTCACATCCCCAGCCCGGCCATATTTCATGTGATGAAAACGATGCACCGGCGCCCAGGCGAACACCCAGCGCAGCGGCCCCAGGCGCATGTCGACATTGGAATGCTGCAACAGCAGCTGCACGGCAATCGCCAGGGCCAGCAGCAGCGCCACCTCCGTGGGAATGCCCAGCAGGATCAACGGCGCCAACCCGGCCGTGGCTTCCAGCATCTGGTGCAACGGATGCTTCATCAAGCCATTGAAGCCATACAGCCGTTGCACGCTGTGGTGCACCGCGTGCAGGCGCCACAAGGCAGCGACTCGGTGGCTGGCGTAATGCATCAGGGTGATGCCCGCATCGGCAATGAAGATCGCCAGCAGCAATTGCGCCCAGAGCGGCCACGCCCGCGGCCATATACCGTCGACGGCCAACAGCGCGGTCAGCACCGGCAAGATCAACAAGCCCGCCGCATTGAGGCCCTCATTGACCAACGCGTGAATCAAGTCGCGACGACGATCACCCTGGTTGCGATTCCACTGTGGCTCATAGGGCAACCACCACTCGGCGATAAACGACACCGCCACCGCCAGAACAAATACCAGCCCCAGCCACTGCAGCGTATCCCTCTGCACCAGCCACAGCGCCCACCCGATAAACCCCGCCCAAAACAAGGGCGCATACACCCAGGCCATTAACTGTTTCATCTGTGCCTCCCGTAAGTGAGACGCCAGCATGAAACCCCGCACTCGCCGCCGATTGAACAAACGGCGCAATCTTAAGGGTGAGTTAAGTTGCGCTGGTTAACCTGATCCCACTTAAACAGCTCACCCCAAAGGATCACATCATGAAAAACCTGACCGCTCTGTTCGCTGCTGCCGCCTTGACCCTTACCGCCGGTTTGGCCCAGGCCGATGTTCGCCCGGACCAGATTCCGAGCCTGCTCAAGTCCGGTGCCGTGATGGATTTTGAAAAGCTCAACGCCAAGGCCGTGGCCCAGCACAAAGGCGCCACCATCGTTGACACCGAACTGGAAGACAACGCCGGTCGCCTGGTCTACGAGACCGAACTGCGTGACACCAGCAACGTGAAGTGGGACGTGAAGCTGGATGCCAAGACCGGCGAAGTCCTGGAAAACAAGCAAGACACTTGAGTTGAACCGCAAAAACGCCGCGCCGCCTTCGGGCCGCGCGGCTTTTTTATGCGCGCTCGTCGCCCAGAAGAGCAATTAGTCTAATTAGCGTGAACGAATTTGTACCTTACGCCGCCAAGCTCGCTAGAATCCCAACCATCAGCCAAGGCACAACGCCAGCAGCATCAGGACCGGAACCGTTCGCCATGGGGCAAAAAGCCGTCGACATTGCCACCATTGGCAGAATCAGCGCCGTCCCGGCGATTCTCCAGGTAGTCAGCGAGATGACCGGCTTGCGTTTTGCGGCCGTGGCCCGGGTCACCGATGATTCATGGACCGCCTGCGCCGTGCGCGACCAACTGGACTTCGGCCTGCCCGTGGGTGGCGAGCTGGACCTGACCACCACCCTGTGCCACGAAATACGCGACTCCCACGTCTCGATCGTGATCGACAAAGCCAGCGAAGACCCGCTGTACCGCGACCACCACACGCCGCGTATCTACCACTTTGAAAGCTACATCTCGGTGCCGGTGTTCCGCACCGACGGGCGTTTCTTCGGCACCATCTGTGCCCTGGACCCGAACCCGGCGCAACTGCGCAGCAGCACCATCCAGTCGACCATGGAGTCGTTTGCCCGGGTGCTGTCGCTGCAGATCGAAGCCGAAGAAAGCCTCCAGCAGACCGAAGCCGACCTGCAGCAGGAGCGCGAAACCGCCGAACTGCGCGAACAATTCATCGCCGTGCTCGGCCACGACCTGCGCAACCCGCTGTTCGCCATCAACGTCGGCGCCGAACGGCTGCTGCGCAAACACCCGGACCCGGCCACCGACACCCTGGTGCGGCACATGCTGGCCAGCGGCCGCCGGGCCTCGCAACTGGTGGAAGACGTACTGGACTTTGCCCGCGGGCGAATGGGCAGCGGCATCCCGGTGAACATCAGTGAATGCACTGGGCTTGAAGACACTTTGCAGCATGTGGTGGAAGAGGTGCAGCACGTGCACCCCAAGCGGCTGATTCACGCCCGCATCGGCAATCTCAAGGGTGTGAAAGGCGACCGCGAGCGGCTCGCGCAACTGCTCTCCAACCTGGTGGCCAACGCCATCAGCCACGGCAGCCCCGAAGGGCCGGTTGAGGTCAGTGCACAGGTCAACGCCGGCACGTTTGAGTTAACGGTGAAAAACCTTGGGCTGATCAGTGAGCAAGCCATGCCGCTGCTGTTCCAGCCCTACTCCCGACCGACGGGCGCCCTGCCCCAGGCCGGGTTGGGCCTGGGGTTGTACATCGTCAAACAGATTGCCGACGCCCATGGCGGGCGGCTGGAAGTGTCTTCCAGCGAGCAGGGCGGCACGGTGTTCAGCTTCAGTTTGCCCGCAGGCGATTGACGGCCACCTCAAACCGTCACAAAACCGTCAAATCCTGTTGCCATGATGCGCTCAAGTGAACCTGTGAAATTTCCTACAGGCACTTTCCCTGCGAGCCTCCATGAACCACAGCATCGACCACAGCCACCAGGACTCAGACCTGTTTGGCTTGCTCTACGGTTTTCGTTTCCGCCCCGGTGAAAAGGGCGAACAGATTGATTCAGCCACTGCCCTTGCGGCCTTGCAGCAGCCCGGAGACCCCGACGAATTTCTGTGGCTGCATTTGAACCTGGCCCACGCCGCCTGTGAGCGCTGGATGCAGGCGCACCTGAACCTGCCGGAAGAATTCTTCGAAGCCTTGCACGAAGGCTCACGCTCCACCCGCATCGAACACGTGGACTCGGCCTTGCTGGCGGTGGTCAACGACGTGGTCTTCAACTTCAGCAGCATGATGTCTTCAGACATTTCCACCTTATGGGTGTGCGCCCGCAGTCGGCTGTTGATCAGCGCGCGCCTGCAACCGCTGCATTCGGTGGACAAGCTGCGCTCGTCGGTTAAGGCCGGTGAACACTTTCGCTCGCCGCTGGAACTGTTGGTGCATTTGCTGCGGGACCAGGGCGAGGTGCTGACACAGATCGTGCGCAAGACCAGCCTCAGCGTCGACCAGATCGAGGACCAGTTGCTGTCGTCACGCCTGTCCACCAACCGCGCCGAACTGGGTGCCGCGCGCCGGGTGCTGGTGCGCCTGCAACGGCTGCTGGCGCTGGAGCCCGGCTCGTTGCTGCGGCTGCTCAATCGTCCGCCCCAGTGGCTGCAGAAGGAAGACGTGAAAGAGCTGCGCAAATCCACCGAGGAGTTTGCGCTGATCATCAACGACCTGATGGCGTTGGGTGAGCGCATCAAGCTGCTGCAGGAAGAGATCGCCGCCAACCTCAACGAACAGAGCAACCGCACGTTGTTCACCCTGACCGTGGTCACGGTGCTGGCGTTGCCGATCAACATCATTGCCGGTTTTTTTGGCATGAACGTTGGTGGTGTGCCGCTTTCTACAGACCCTGAAGGCTTCTGGATTCTGGTGGCGCTGGTGGCGACATTCACCCTGATTGCCGGACGCTGGGCGTTTCGCAAGCGCAAGGATTATTGAATTTGAAATGCGATCAAGTGTGGGAGCTGGCTTGCCTGCGATAGTGGTGGTGACTGATACACCGCTATCGCAGGCAAGCCAGCTCCCACATTTTATCGGCGGTGTTTTATAGACCGGCGGCAACTTCAATTCCCTAAACACTGATTTACCGCAGCATCTCTGTAACATTCTGCAACGATCATGACGGATATCCTCCCTCAACACTGGATGTTCCGGCATGGCAACCCCTTCGCTGACCGCCTCCACCGCCTCCGTCACCAACGATCCCAAACCGCGCCTGGACAAAAAACCCGGCCTGGTGACGGTGATCATTTTCTTCGCCGTACTCGCCATGGGCCTGTTGTTCACCGCCTACAGCCTGATGCACGACATGCACGAGCTGGGCACGGTGGTCACCACCTGGACGCCGTTCCTGCTGCTGGGCGTGGCGCTGTTGATCGCCCTGGGCTTCGAGTTCGTCAACGGCTTCCACGACACCGCCAACGCGGTGGCCACGGTGATTTACACCAACTCATTGCCACCGCATTTCGCGGTGGTGTGGTCGGGCTTTTTCAACTTCCTCGGCGTGCTGCTATCCAGCGGCGCGGTGGCGTTCGGCATCATCGCCCTGCTGCCGGTAGAGCTGATTTTGCAGGTCGGCTCCTCCGCCGGCTTTGCGATGATCTTCGCGCTGTTGATCGCCGCGATCCTGTGGAACCTCGGCACCTGGTGGCTGGGGTTGCCGGCGTCGTCGTCCCACACCTTGATCGGCTCGATCATCGGCGTGGGCGTGGCCAACGCCCTGATGCATGGCCGCGACGGCACCAGCGGTGTGGACTGGGGCCAGGCGATCAAGATCGGTTATGCGCTGCTGCTGTCGCCGCTGATCGGCTTCGCCTTCGCCGCCCTGCTGTTGCTGGCGCTGCGGGCCTTCGTGAAAAATCGCTCGCTGTACAAAGCGCCGAAAGGCGATACCCCGCCGCCTTGGTGGATTCGCGGCATGCTGATCGCCACCTGCACCGGTGTGTCGTTTGCCCATGGTTCCAACGATGGCCAGAAGGGCATGGGCCTGATCATGTTGATCCTGGTGGGCACCCTGCCGATGGCCTACGCGTTGAACCGCACCATGCCGGCCGGTGAGTCGTTGCAGTTTGCCGCGGTGGCCGAAGTCACCCAGGCCGCCCTGGTAAAAGCGGCGCCGCAACTGGCCCCCGCCGACTCTCGCGGCACCTTGTCGACCTACGTACGCACCAAGGAAGCCACCCCGGAACTGGTGCCCGCCCTGGCCGCCATCACCGGGCATATCGGTGAGGAAGTGAAGAGCTACGGCTCCCTCGCCGCCGTACCGGCCGAGGCCGTGGGCAACGTGCGTAACGACATGTACCTGACCAGCGAAACCATCCGCCTGATGGACAAGGGCAAGGTCGGCAACTTCGATGCCGACACCCAGAACAAGCTGCAACTGTTCAAGCAACAGATCGACAACGCCACACGATTTATCCCGCTGTGGGTCAAGATCGCCGTGGCCATCGCCCTCGGGCTCGGCACCATGGTCGGCTGGAAACGTATCGTGGTGACCGTGGGCGAGAAGATCGGCAAGACTCACCTGACCTACGCCCAGGGCGCATCCGCCGAGATGGTGGCGATGCTGACCATCGGCGCGGCAGACATGTATGGCTTGCCGGTGTCCACCACCCATGTGTTGTCGTCGGGTGTGGCCGGGACCATGGTGGCGAACGGCGGTGGCTTGCAGATGAAGACCATCCGCAACTTGCTGATGGCCTGGGTGCTGACGTTACCGGCGGCGATTCTGTTATCGGGTAGCCTGTACTGGCTATTCACCCAATTGTTCTGACACAACCCGATAAAAATGTGGGAGCGGGCTTGCTCGCGAATGCGGTGGCTCAGTCACAGACTTATTGACTGACACTCCGCTTTCGCGAGCAAGCCCGCTCCCACATTGGGTTCAGTGGTGAGTTCAGGTGCTAAACAACCCGCCCATCAGCTTCAACCGCTTCTTGTACACCCGCCGCGCCTCCAACGCTTCCTCCAGCGTCACCGCCACAAACCCCGCCCGCTGGTTCGGTTGCATCTGCCCGATCAGATCCAGGTCGGCACTGATCACCGTGCCAATCATCGCGTAGCCCCCGCCCGACACCGCGTCCCGGTGCAGCACGATCGGCTCCAGACCCGCCGGCACCTGGATCGAACCGATGGGGTAGCAACTGTCGACGATGTTCGACGGATCGGACCCGGCGCCAAACGGCTGTTCCCGTGGCTGAAAGCTCAAGGCATTGCCGCCCTTGAAGCGATAGCCGATGCGGTCGGCCTCCGACCCTACCGTCCAGGGCTCGGCAAAAAAGCTGCTCTTGGCGGCGGGCGTCAGGCGCTCGTAATACAGCCCTGGCACCACCCGCAGGGTCACGTCCCCACCCACCGATTGGCGCAACGCCATGGGCAAACTGTTCCCCGCCCGGCCTTTGCCGCTGGCTTCGCCCACGGGCAGTTCATCACCCTCCACCAGCCGCCGCCCCTGAAACCCGCCCAATGCGCCGAGGGTGTAAGTCGAGCGGCTGCCCAACACCAGCGGCACATCGATGCCACCGGCCACCGCCAGGTAAGTCCGCGCGCCGGCCCTGGGAAATTCAAAGCGCAGTACTTGCCCGGCGCGCACTTCAAACGCGGTGTCCTGATGCACCACCACGCCGTCCAGGCGCGGCGACATCAGCGCCCCGCACAACGCCACCAGGGCATCCTGCTGAAACTCCAGCTCCGGCCCGATCAACGTGCATTCCAGCCCGGCAGCGCCGATGGGGTTGCCCACCAGGTGGTTGGCCGCGCTCAACGCGTATTGGTCCAGGGCGCCGGATGGCGGGATGCCGAGGTGGTAATAACCTTCGCGGCCAAGATCCTGCACGGAGGTGGCGAGGCCGGCTTTGAGTACCTTGATCATGCCAGCGCCTCCTGCAGGGTTTTCGGGTAACCGATGGGGTCGGCGAGAAATGCGTCGAGGGAAAACTCCACCGGGCGGATGCGCAGGTCGAAGCGCCCTGCGTCCACTTCTGCCACGGCCAGGTCATAGGCGTCGCGGTCCATGGGTTTGAACTGCACGATGTCGCCGGGGCGGAAGAACACCATGTGCTCTTTCAGGTAAGCCAACTGCTGTTGCGGGTCGTAGATCGGCGCCGGGGTGACGCCGAACATCTGGTAGCCACCGGCGCCGCGTACCGAATAGATACAGCCGAAGCAGCCGCCGTGGCCGAGGGTCAATTTCGGCGTGTCGGTGCGTGGGCGCAGGTACTTGGGCACCTGCAACTGCCGCTCGCGTTCCACCATCTGGAACATGAACGGCAAGCCCGCCACAAACCCCACCATCGAGACAAACCACGGCGCGCCACTGTGGGCCGCGATAAACGCGTCCACATCCGCCAGGCCGTTGATCCGCGCTGCATATTCCAGGTCGGTGCCGGTCGGGTCCTGATGACGGTCGCGAAAGCGCATCAGGGTTTCATGGGTCCAGGGGTCGTTGTACAGCACCGGGATTTCGATGATGCGGGTGTGCAAGGTACGTTCGGCCACGGCCTGGGCTTCGGCGCTTTGTACCGCGTCGAGCAACACGTGGGGCGCGATGCGGTCCGGGTCGAAGCGAATCTGGAACGAGGCGTTTGCCAGGCAGACGTCCAGCACACCGTCCAGGGCCAAGCGTTCCACCGCGCGGGTGACGGCCATGCCCTTGAAGAAAGCCTCCAGGGACATGCTCTCGCTGACCTCGGCAAACAGGTGTTCATCACCGCCAAAGCTGTAGCGGATCGGGGAAGATTCAGCCATGTCTGTTCCTCTTGGAATCATTGTAGAAAGGCAGGCAAAAAATCAATCAGACCCGGTGTCTGGGCACCGGTGTCGGTCAGCGGGGTGTGCGTACTTCGATGCCCGCCTGATCCAGCGCTTCACGGGTGGCTTCCACCAGTTCAAGGGCGCCGGGGGTGTCGCTGTGCAGGCAGATGGAATCGAATTCGATAAACAGGTCTTCCCCTTCCACCGTACGTACCAGCCCGGTCTGGCAAGCCCGTAGTACGCGCGCCGCAACCGTCGCCGGATCCAGCGCCCGCACATTGCGGGTAAACACGATGGAGCCGGTGAGATCGTACTCACGGTCGGCATAAAACTCCCGCACCACCGGCTGGCCGAGTTCCTTGGCGATACGCCAGATCACCGAATTCGGCATGCAATACAGCAGCAGCGTGGGCTCCAGCCGTTGCAGGTTTTCCACGAGCAACCGCGCCGCTTCTTCATCCCGCGCCAGGTGCATATACAGCGCGCCGTGGGGCTTGATGTGTTGCAGCGTGAGGCCCTGCACCCGGGCGATTTCCCGCAGGGCGCCGAGTTGATAGAGCATGTCGTCCACCAGCTCCTGGGCCGGGGCGTTGATATGGCGTCGGCCGAAACCGACGAGGTCGCGAAAACCCGGGTGCGCGCCAATCGCCACGCCCAACTGCTTGGCGCGTTCGACGGTGCGGCGCATGGTGCCCGGGTCGCCGGCGTGAAAGCCGGTGGCGATGTTGGCCGAGCTGATGTAGGCCATCAGTTCGCTGTCGACGCCGTCGCCGATGGTCCAGGGGCCGAAGCCTTCGCCCATGTCCGAATTGAAATCCACTGCCTGCATCGGGGTCGCTCCGTTGAAGTTCTTGCGATGGAAATTAGGCTGCCCCTTGACCCCTTGGGAAGATCTATTATCAGATGGCCCATCTTCTGAAAATCAGATACCCGATACTGATCGTTCCCACGCTCCGCGTGGGAATGCAGCCCTGGACGCTCTGCGTCCGCCTTTAAAATCGTGACGCAGAGCGTCACAGGATGCGTTCCCACGCAGAGCGTGGGAGCGAGCGGAGAAACCAATGTCCCTGACCCTGCGCCAAATCCGCTACTTCGTCGCCACCGCCGAAATCGGCCAGATCTCCCAGGCGGCGATTCACCTGAACATCTCCCAATCGGCGGTGACCACCGCGATCAAGGAGCTGGAAGCGATGCTCGGCGCGCAGCTATTCGTGCGCTCGGCCCAGGGCATGAGCCTGACCGACGCCGGGCGGCATTTCCTCAACCGGGCCTACGTGATTGTGCGCAGTGTCGACGACGCCCTGAACAGCCCGCTGCCGGACTACCGCGCCAGCGGCGTATTGCGGGTGGCCGCCAGCTACACCGTGCTCGGTTACTTCCTGCCGCACCACTTGCAGCGCATGGAACACTGGCACCCGGACGTGACCATCGAGGTGTTCGAACAGGAACGCCAGGCCATCGAACACGGCCTGCTCAACGGCCAGTTCGATATGGCCGTGGTGCTCACCGCCAACCTCACCCACGCGGATATCGTCTCGGAAATCCTCTTCAACTCCGAACGCCGCCTGTGGCTGCCCAGCCATCACCCGTTGTGCGAACGCCCCGCCGTGAGCCTCGCCGATGTGGCCAGGGAGCCGTACATTTTCCTCACCGTCGACGAAGCCGAACAAAGCGCCATGCGCTACTGGGAACAGGCCGGGCAAACCCCCAAGGTGCGGCTGCGCACCAGTTCGGTGGAGGCAGTGCGCAGCATGGTCGCCAACGGCAGCGGCGTGGCGATCTTGTCAGACCTGGTGCATCGCCCGTGGTCACTGGAAGGCAAACGCATCGAAACCGTGAGCGTCACCGACAAGGTCACGCCCATGAGCGTCGGCCTGGCCTGGCACCGCGAGCGCGATTTCACGCCGGCGATGCAGGCGTTTCGGGATTACTTCCATGATGCATTCCTGGCGCCGCAGCAGTTGTCTGCCCGGCGTTGAAAGCAGCCTGCAAGGTGGCGGCCAGCCAATCCATGAACACCCGCACCCGCAGCGGCAAATGCCGTTGGCCGGCGTACAGCAGGGACACGTCCAGTGCCGGCGCCGGATAGTCCGGCAGCACCGCCACCAACTCGCCGCTGGCCAGTTGATCGTGAATGCCCAGGGCGGGCACCTGGGTCAGGCCAAAGCCACCGATGCACGCCGCCCGGTAAGCGTCGGTGCTGTTGACCGTGACGCGCCCGGCCATGGGAATCCGCTGCACCTTGTTGCCTTGTACGTATTCAAACCCTGGAGAACGTGAGCCCAGCGGGCGTACGTAATGCACCAGTTGATGGTGAGCCAAATCAGCGAGCGTCCTGGGTACGCCGTGGCGTTTCAGGTACGCAGCACTGGCGCAGTTGATCATCGGCATGCTGCACAACAAGCGGGCTACCACCGACTGGTCCGGCTGCGCACCGACGCGCAAGACGCAGTCGAAACCTTCCGCCAGCAAATCAACCTGGCGGTCGGTGCTGCTGATTTCCAGCTCGATCAGCGGGTGCAGGTCCATGAACTCGGGCAGGCGCGGCAGGATCAATTCCCGGGCCATGACATTGGGCATGTCCACCCGAATGCGCCCCGCCAGCTGCGCTTCATCCTGGCGAAACAAGCCTTCCAGCTCTTCCATGTGCGACAGCAAATCCTTGCTGCGCTCATACAGCACGCGCCCGTCCTGGGTCGCCTGAACCTTGCGCGTGGTGCGCTGCAACAGGCGCGCGCCCAGCAACTCTTCCAGCGCCTGCACATGCTCGGAAACCGTGGAGCGCGGCAAGCCCAGGCTCTCGCCCGCCTGGGTGAAACTCGACAGTTCGGCAACGCGCACGAAGGTACGCAGCAACTCTAGTTTGTTCATGGGATTGTTCGCCTTATCCGGCCAGTGATTCCGGCATAGCTCTGTTTATCACGTTATGGCCGGACAAATACACTCAGTCCCACGAACCATCACACGCTCGAGGACTTCACCATGACCCGTAAAATCGCACTCATCACCGGCGCCAGCCGCGGCCTGGGCAAAAGCGCTGCGCTGCACCTGGCGGCACAAGGCGTCGACATTATCGGTACCTACAACAGCGCGGCGGACGAAGCCCAGGCCGTGGTCGCCCAAGTCGAAGCGCTGGGCGGCAAGGCGGCCATGCTGCAACTGGACGTCAGCCAGAGTTCCACCTTCGAGGCGTTCACCGCCCAGGTCGGCTCGGTATTGAAGGACGTGTTCGGCCAGGCGCACTTCAACTTCCTGATCAACAACGCCGGGATCGGCGCCCACGCCAGCTTCGCCGACACCACCGAAGCGCAGTTCGACCAACTGGTGGCGATCCACTTCAAGGGCCCGTTTTTCCTGACCCAGAAACTGCTGCCGCTGATCAGTGACGGTGGCCGCATCATCAATATCTCCAGCGGCCTGGCGCGCTTCAGCCTGCCGGGTTATTCGGCCTACGCCTCGATGAAAGGCGCGGTGGAAGTGCTGACCCGCTACCAGGCCAAGGAACTGGGTGCCCGTGGCATCACCGTGAACACCCTGGCCCCCGGCGCGATTGCCACCGACTTCAGCGGCGGCGTGGTGCGCGACAATCCGGACGTGAACGCGATGGTCGCCAACAACACCGCCCTCGGTCGCGCGGGCTTGCCGGATGACATTGGCGGAGCGATTTCCACCCTGCTGGCCGACGGCAGCAACTGGATCACCGGGCAACGGGTCGAGGCCTCGGGCGGGATGTTTCTGTAATGCGCTCGGATTCTCCGCTAGCATCAATGCTTTCGGATACCTGACAGGCAATCACCCATGAGTTTTGATCCAGGACTGGCCGGTGGCATGGGCGTACTGGCCGCCGTGGTCGACAGCGGCAGTTTCGCCCGCGCCGCCGACAGCCTGGAGATGACGCCTTCGGGGGTCAGCCGGGCCATTTCGCGGCTGGAAAAACGCTTGGGCATCCGCCTGTTCGACCGCACTACCCGCTCGGTGCAATTGACCGACGAGGGCCGGCGTTTCTACCAGGAAATCGCCCCCCTGCTGGCCGGCCTGGAAGAAGCCGCCAGCTCGGCGGCCGACAGCGCCCTGACGGTTCGCGGGCGTTTGCGGGTGAACATCGACCCGTACTTTTCGCGGCTGGTGCTGGGGCCGGTGCTGGGTGAATTCATGAGCCAATACCCGCAGCTGCAGTTGGACCTGCACACGCGGGATCAACTCGGGGACCTGGTGGCGGATGGCTTTGACCTGGCCATCCGTTTTGGCATTCCGCAATCGTCCTCGCTGATCGCCCGCAAGCTGATGGAAGTGCGAGTGCTGACGTTGGCCTCGCCAGCTTATCTCGAGCGGCATGGTCGCCCTTCACACCCCAAGGACCTGGAAGACGGCCAGCACGTGTGCATCGACTTTCGCGACTCCCAGACCGGCCGGCCGTTTGGCTGGGAATTCCACCGGCCGGGCGAGCAGGTCAACATCGCCACCAGCGGGCGGCTGGTGGTCAACGACGCAGGGACCTTGTACAGCGTGTGCGAACACGGCCATGCAGTGGCGCAAATGCTCGACCTTGGGCTGGCACCGGCGCTGGAATCCGGCGCGTTGATCGAGTTATTTCCCGACTGGCCCGACGAGCGTTTCCCGTTGTATGCCTTCTACCCGTCGCGACATTTGCCGGCGGCCAAGGTGCGGGCGTTCCTCGATTTTGTGGCCTCCCTACAACCCCTGTAGGGGCTGGCTTGCCGGCGATGACGTATCCAAAATCGCCATCGCCGGCAAGCCGGACTCCTACGCGGTGCGCATCCGTTTCTGCATAATCCGCTCCCGCGCGGCGTCATACGCCCAGTGATACACATAGGTGTACGGCAGGAAAAACAGCAACACGCCGATGTCGAGGATAAACGCCTGCATCAGGCTGATGTCCAGCCACCAGGCAATCAACGGCACACAGATCGCCACCAGCCCGCCTTCAAACATCAACGCATGCAGCACGCGGGTCCACACCCCGCCGGACAGTTGCAGGCGCGCCTTGAGACGGTCGAACAGGCCGTTGAAAATCACGTTCCAGGCCAGTGCCATAAGGCTGATGGCCAAGGTCACGACGCCCATCTCCAGGGCCGGTTTATCCATGATCCACGCCAGCAGCGGTGTACAGATCAACAAGGCCAATCCTTCAAAACCAATGGCCTGCCAAACGCGTTCAGTAATCGACTTGGTGGGTGTCATGACCCGTTCTCCGTGAGTGACGATGGTTGCCATCATTACCCTTTGACTCGATACTTCATAACCAGTAACCATCGATCAAGGCGATAGTCATGGCATCCCACGAAGTGCTTCAGGCGTTTGTGCAGGCGGCGACCCACGGTTCGTTTTCAGCGGCGGCGCGCAAGCTGGGCAAGAGCCAGTCCACCGTCAGCGCGGCGGTGGCCAGCCTGGAGATTGACCTGGACGTGGTGCTGTTTGATCGCAGCAGCCGCAAGCCCACGCTGACCCCGGCCGGGCATGTGCTGCTGCAACGCGCCGAGCAGGTGCTGGAAGCCAGCAGCCGCCTGGAGTTGGCAGCCAGCCAGTTGTCCCAGGGGTTGGAGCCGAAGTTGAGTATCGCGATGTCCGATACGTACCAGTCGGACCGTTTCGAAACCGCCCTCAGCGCCTTCGAGCAGCGCTACCCGGACCTGGAGCTGGAATGCCTGATCGCCGAATGCGAGGACTTGATCGCCCTGGTGCAAAGTGGCCGGGCGCAGATTGCGTTTATCGAGATGCAGGAGGTTTACCCGCCGGACCTCACCAGCACCACCGTGGAAGAGCGCACGGAAATCGCGCTGTTTGTCTCACCCAGACATCCGCTGGCGAACCTTGCGGACATCGACCAGCACACCCTGGAACAACACCGCGAACTGCGCCTGGCGAGCATCATCAACCCGAATGAAACCCGCGGCCTGGGCCGAGTGTGGTCAGCGCCCAGTTACCTGATGCTGATGGAAATGGCGCAGCTGGGTTTTGGCTGGGCACCGCTGCCGCGCTGGCTGGTGGAGCGGTTTGGCGGCGACCACCTGTGTGAAATCAAGGCCCGGGGCTGGCCGCGCTCGGTGGCGGTGGACGCGTTGTGGTCACGCCAGCATCCGCCCGGCCCGGCCGGCAGTTGGTTGCTGGGCAAGATGCTGGAATAACGCCGAAACACACTATTCGCAACAATGAAGATCAAATGTGGGAGCTGGCTTGCCTGCGATAGCGGTGTGTCAGTCACCACCGCTATCGCAGGCAAGCCAGCTCCTACATTGAATTTGCGGTGAATTCAAAGGCGCCGTCAGGCGGCTTCAATCTGCGGCGGGCGGTTGTTCTGGAAATACTCATGCAAGGCCCGCAACGCCGGCAACTCCAGGGCCTGGGCGGCAAAGCACAAGCCCACCCGACGCGTCGGTGCCGGCAGGTGCCAAGGGCGAATCACCACCCCGCCCCGCTCCGTCGCCAGCGACTGCGGCAACATCGCCACGCCGACACCGGCCGCCACCATGTGCAATGCCTGGGTCAACGAACCGGCATGCCCGGCCACCGCCTGGGGCGAGCGGCCGTACAAGGCCATCAGCCGTTGGTGGGAATCATGCTGCGGGCAGGTGATCCAGTCTTCGATCGGCGCCCAGGCCTGCTCCTTGCCGCCCGCCGCCATCGGGTGCGCAATCGGCAGTGCCATCACGTAGGACTCTTCCCAAAGCGGCAGGAACAATTCGTCCTCGCAGCACATTTCCTCTACCGCCAGGCGCCCTTCTCCTTCGCAGCCTTCCTGCAAGGTCAGCAGCAAACCCGGCAGGCCCTGGTGCGCCATGCGCAGGAAAGTTTCGATCTGACTGTCGGCAATATCGCCTTCCACACCCAGTTCCAGGGCGATGCGGTTTTCGCGCCCGCGAAACAAGCGGCTCAATGCGTCGGCCTCGGCCACCATGCGCCGGGCTTGCGGGTACAGCACCCGCGCCTCGTCACTGACCTCGACCCCACGAGGCTGGCGCAGAAACAGCGCCACGCCCAGTTCTTCTTCCAGTTGCTTGATGGTCACCGACAACGTCGGCTGGCTGATGAACAGGCGCTGGGCGGCGGCGGTGATATTGCGTTCCTCGAATACCGCGAGAAACGCCTTGAGATGACGCACATCCATAGTTAATACCGATGACAGACAGAGGAATAAGGCATTTTTCAGCCAGCCGAGGGCTAAATATACTGCGCTCCACGTTCAGTTATTTGTTTTTCTTATTTCAGGAGTTCCACCATGAGCAAGCCATTGATCATCATCACCGGCGCCAGTTCGGGCATTGGCGAAGCCACCGCGCGCTTGCTGTCGGCCGCCGGCCACCCGCTGTTGCTGCTGGCCCGCCGCGTCGACCGGCTGAATGCGCTGGAGTTGCCGAACACCTTGTGTCGCGGTGTCGACATCACCGACCGCGCTGCGCTGGTGGCGGCGGTGAAAGAAGCCGAAGCGCAATTCGGCCCGGCCGATGCACTCATCAACAATGCCGGCGTGATGCTGCTGGGCGCGGTCAGCGAACAGGACCCGGCACAGTGGGAGCAGATGCTCGACGTCAACGTAAAGGGCCTGCTGAACGGCATCCATGCGGTGGCCGGCAGCATGGTCAAGCGCAAGGGCGGCACCATCATCAACGTCAGCTCGGTGGCCGGGCGCAAGACCTTCCCCAACCACGTCGCCTATGTAGGCACCAAGTTCGCCGTGCATGGAATTTCGGAAAATCTGCGGGAAGAAATGTCGCCGCACAACGTGCGCGTGATCACCATTGCACCGGGTGCGGTGGAAACCGAACTGCTGAGCCACACCACCGACGAAGCGATCAAGACCGGCTACCAGGCGTGGAAACAGGACATGGGCGGCACCGTGCTGAGCGCCGATGATGTGGCTTCGGCGATTGCCTATGCCTACCAGCAGCCGCAGCATGTGTGCATTCGCGAGATCGTGTTGGCGGCGACGCGTCAGCAGCCGTAACTCATTCATCAAGACAACATCGAACAAATGTGGGAGCGGGCTTGCTCGCGAATGCGGTGGATCAGTCACTGAAATGTTGACTGACACACCGCATTCGCGAGCAAGCCCGCTCCCACATTTGGATCTCCGGCGCCTGCACTATTTGAGTTCGGCCAGACGCCGCTCGATAAAGCGCTTTTCGGGCACTTGCTGGGTCAATGCCAGCGCCCGTTCAAACGCCCGCCGCGCGTCCTCCACTCGGCCCAATCGCCGACAAAACTCGCCCCGCGCCGAGTACGCCAGGTGATAGTCCACCAACTCCCCCCGCGCCAGAATGCCGTCCACCAATTGCAAACCGGCCTGCGCCCCATCGCGCATCGCAACGGCCACCGCGCGATTCAGCTCGATCACCGGCGATGGCATCGCTCCAAGCAACACGTCATACAGCCCAACGATCTGCGGCCAATCAGTCTCATCGGCGCTCACGGCTTCAGCGTGTACCGCCGCAATCGCTGCTTGCAGGCTGTAGGGCCCGAAGCGGCGTGTGGTCAGGGATTTCTCCACCAGGGCGCATCCTTCAGCAATCAACGACGCATCCCACAGCGAACGGTCCTGCTCATCCAGCAGCACCAATTCGCCGCCCGCCGAGGTGCGTGCCGGGCGCCGCGACTCGTGGAGTAACATCAGCGCCAGCAAGCCCATCACTTCCGGTTCCGGCAACAACTCCATCAGCAAACGGCCCAGGCGAATCGCTTCGCGGGTCAGGTCTTCACGGGTCAGGTCGGCGCCCATTGACGCCGAATAGCCTTCGTTGAACACCAGGTAAATCACCCGCAGCACACTGTCCAGGCGCTCGGGCAACTCCGCCAGGGATGGCACCTGATAGGGGATCTTCGCTTCGCGGATCTTGCCCTTGGCCCGCACGATGCGCTGGGCGATGCTAGTGGGCGTGGCGAGAAACGCCCGGGCGATTTCCTCGGTGGTGAGGTCGCAGATCTCACGCAAGGTCAGCGCCGCCTGGGCATCCGCCGCCAGCGCCGGATGGCAGCAGGTGAAGATCAGGCGCAAGCGGTCGTCTTCCACGTCTTCAACGCTCCAGTCTGCCGCTTCCAGCGCATCAGCTTGCGCCTGCAACAACGGGGTAAAACGCGCCTGGCGACGTAAACGGTCGATGGCCTTGAAGCGCCCGGTCGAGACCAGCCAGGCCCGGGGGTTATCCGGCACACCGTCCTGCCCCCAGCGCTCGACTGCGACGAAGAACGCCTCGTGCAAGGCTTCTTCAGCCAGGTCGAAATCGCCAAGCAAGCGAATCAGGGTCGCCAGGATGCGCCGCGATTCGCTGCGATAAACCGCTTCAACCCGGGCCTGCACCGTCAATCGCGCAGGCCTTCGGTCACCAGCGTCACCAGCCGGTCGAGGCTCTGTCCCCAGCCCTCGTGAAAGCCCATGGCTTCGTGGGCCTGCTTGGTTTCGGCGCTCCAGTGCATGGCGCGGGCGGTATAGAGGGTTTTGCCGTCGACGTCTTCAAAGGTAACTTCTGCGGTCATGAATGGCTGGCCCGAAGGGATCCAGCCGGGGGTGAAGGCGTCGGTAAACACCAGCCGACTGGGGGCGGTAATCTCCAGGAATACGCCCTGGGTTGGGTATTCGCTGCCGTCCGGCGCGCGCATCAGCGTGCGAAATTGCCCACCCACCCAAAGGTCCATTTCGCACTCGGGAGTGGTCATGCCGTGTGGGCCCCACCACTGCTGCAACAAGGCCGGCTCGGTCCAGGCGCGGAACACGCGGCTGCGAGGGGCATCGATCAAGCGACTGATGGACAGTTCAAATTCGGCGGGTTTGGGTTGAATGCTCATGGGAAACCTCCTGGGTTTTATTGTTGTGATCAGAGATTCAATTCACGCACGGGGCGTACTTCCACACTGCCGACCCGAGCCGCCGGTATGCCGCCGGCCACCTGGATCGCTTCATTCAGGTCCTTGGCTTCGATCAGGTAAAACCCGGCGAGCTGCTCCTTGGTTTCCGCAAACGGTCCGTCGGTGATCGACAACTTGCCGTTGCGCATGCGCACGGTGGTGGCGGTGCTCACCGACTCCAGCGGCTCGGCAGCGAGCATGCGCCCGCTGGCCTGCACGGACTGGCCATAGGCGAAACATTCCGGGTCCTTGGGGCTGTCGGGCGAATCGTGCAGCACCTGTTCGTTGCTATAGATCAGGCAGAGGTATTTCATGGGATTCTCCGTTTTCGGACAACTGACTATAGTTCGCGACGCTCAAGGTTTCAGGTCGAACAGACCGGCGCCGGTTTCCATGTCGAAGGGTGCCGACCAATGTTCATGCACCACTTTCCACTCGCCGCCAACGCGCTGGTAGCCGGCGCTGACGCGCATCCAGCAGGTCTTGAGTACGCCGTCGGGCCCGGTGCCGCCACAGTGCGCGAGCCAGTGGGCAAAGGCGCTGTTATCGCCGGCGACGATACGCATCTCATGGAAGTCAAAAACCCCGGGGCCCGGGCAGAACTCCATGCACGCCTTCCAGTGCGCCTGATAGGCGGCCTTGCCCTTGAACTGCAGGGCGCTAACGGCGTCGAACGCGACGATATCGTCGGCGTAAAAGCTGACTATTTTCTCGACATCCTTGGCGGTGACCGCCTGTTTCCATTGTTCGATCAAGCTGCTGATTGCGGTGCTCATGGCGATACTCCTTGCGGGAAAAATCACTGAAGACCCCCTTAGTCGACTGAGCCCCGGGCCAATCGACAGTCCCGCAAAAAATAATTGCGACTACCGCAAACCCGCTAGAATCCGCGCTTCTTTGTAGGATTTCGGATGCTACGCCGATGGAAACCCGCCTCGTCGCCTATCAGACGTTGACTGCCCTGCAACAACAGCAACTCAACGCCCTGGAAGTGCATCCCGAACAACTGGGTTTTTCCGGCGATATCTACTGTGCGCTGAACACCCTGCTGGTCAATCCGAACCCTGGCGTGGCAGGCTTTGCGTTACTCGCCGACAACATTCCCGTGGCCTTCCTGCTGCTCAAACGCCCACCCTGCCTGCCCCATTGGGCGGATGAACACAGCGCCACGCTGCATGCGTTGCAAGTCGATCGCCATCAGCAAGGCCTGGGGTTTGGCAAAGCCTGCCTGCAAGCCCTCCCCGCCGCCGCGCGCCTGGTTTGGCCGCAGATCAAGGCGCTGGAGCTGTCGGTGGACACGGATAATGTGGCGGCGATGGGGCTGTATTTGCAGCAGGGCTGGGTGGACAGCGGGGAGGCGTATAAGGGGCGGATTGGGTATGAGCGCCGGTTGGCGTGGGTGTTTTAAACAATAAGGAGCTGGTGAAGATGCTAACAACCCTGGAACAACTCGAAACCCTCTACGGCCTCCCCCACGAGCGGGCCGTGCGCAAGGAAATCCCGTTTCTCAACGAGGATTACCAGGCCATGGTCCGCGCGTCACCCTTGGTGGTGGTGAGTTCATCCGGCCCGGACGGCATCGACGGTTCGCCCCGTGGCGACGTGCCAGGTTTTGTACGAATTATCGACGAGCGCACGTTGGCGATTCCGGATCGGCCGGGGAATAACCGCCTCGACACCCTGCGTAATCTGGTGGTGGACCCGCGTATAGCGTTGCTGTTCATCATCCCGGGGATTGGCGAGACGTTGCGGGTCAATGGCCGGGCGCAGATTTCCATCGAGCCAGAGTTGCTGGAGAGCTTTGCGGTAAATGGCAAAGCGGCCCGTTCGGTGATTCTGGTGCAGGTGGAGGCGGCATATTTCCATTGCTCCAAAGCCTTTGTGCGCTCCGATTGCTGGAACCCGGAAAAGCATCTGGATCGCTCGGCACTGCCCTCCGCCGGGGCGTTTCACAAGCGCTTGAATGATGGGGCGTTCGACGCCGAAGCCTATGACCGCGAGATGCCGGAGCGGGTCAAGGCCACGCTGTATTGAGAGGCCATTGCAGGAGCGAACGTGCTCGCTCCTGCCGGTGGCGCGGTCAGGTGGATTCGGCGTTGATGGGGATCCAGATTTCCACGGAGCCCGTGCCTTTACCCACATCGAAATCGGCGCTGTAGCGCTCAAAATCAGCCCCGACCACCTTGTACCCGGAGGCCGGCAGCCATTCGAACATGATGCGTTCATAGGTCTGCGCCAGCGCCTGCACCGGGCCAAAATGCGGGAACACGGCATAGCGATGGGCCGGGATTTCAATCGACTGGAAGTTGCTCGGTACATCGCCCTTGGCCGGTACTTCAACGCCGGCCAGGTAGTCAAATTCATCGTGTTTGGCGTTGTAGCACACGCCATAGGTTACGCCGCCGACGCGTTTCTTGATCTCTTTGAAGCAGCTGTCGAACAGCTCCCACAACTTGGGAATATCGCCAATCGTGGCCTTTGAATAACGCCCTTGCACACCCGCGATCACCAGGGCCTTGCCCTCTTCCATGCGCGGCTGTAACGGCAGTTTTGTCTGTTGATCCATCTGAACAGTCTCCTTCTTATGAGGGAACAAACCCGCGTCGAGTATAGGGGCATATCCCCGTCGCACTCCAAACAGAAATTTTTCCCACAGCATCTGGACAATTGGCCATCACCGACCGTATTGTCTGCCCCGCAGGCCACCGCAGTGGCCGACGTCGCTCGGACGGTTCCGGGCGCTTACGTATTTCGAGGCAACAATGGCCGAACCCCGTTCGCCGCGCCGCTTTGCGCGCATAGATCGACTCCCCCCTTACGTGTTCAATATCACTGCCGAGCTGAAGATGGCTGCGCGTCGGCGCGGCGAAGACATCATCGACTTGAGCATGGGTAACCCGGACGGCGCCACTCCACCGCACATCGTGGAAAAAATGGTCACCGTCGCCCAACGCGAAGACACCCACGGTTACTCCACTTCCAAAGGCATTCCGCGGCTGCGCCGGGCGATTTCGCGCTGGTACAAAGACCGCTACGAAGTGGACATCGACCCGGAAACCGAAGCCATCGTGACCATCGGTTCCAAGGAAGGCCTGGCGCACTTGATGCTGGCCACCCTGGACCAGGGCGACACGGTGCTGGTGCCCAACCCCAGCTACCCGATTCACATCTACGGTGCCGTGATTGCCGGCGCCCAGGTGCGTTCGGTGCCGCTGATTCCGGGGGTGGACTTCTTCGCTGAGCTGGAACGTGCGATTCGTGGCTCGATCCCCAAGCCGAAGATGATGATCCTCGGCTTCCCGTCCAACCCCACCGCACAGTGCGTGGAGCTGGACTTCTTCGAACGGGTGATCGCCCTGGCCAAGCAGTACGACGTGCTGGTGGTGCATGACCTGGCCTACGCCGACATCGTCTACGACGGCTGGAAAGCTCCGTCGATCATGCAAGTGCCGGGCGCCAAGGACATCGCGGTGGAGTTTTTCACCCTGTCCAAGAGCTACAACATGGCCGGCTGGCGCATTGGTTTCATGGTGGGCAACCCGGAACTGGTCAACGCCCTGGCGCGGATCAAGAGCTACCACGACTACGGCACGTTCACCCCGCTGCAAGTGGCGGCGATTGCGGCGCTGGAAGGCGATCAGCAGTGCGTGAAAGACATTGCCGAGCAGTACCGTCAGCGCCGTAACGTGCTGGTGAAAGGTCTGCATGAGCTGGGCTGGATGGTCGAGAACCCGAAGGCGTCGATGTACGTCTGGGCGAAGATTCCCGAGGCGTACGCCGCGATGGGGTCGCTGGAGTTTGCCAAGAAGCTGCTGCTTGAGGCGAAGGTGTGTGTGTCGCCGGGGATTGGCTTTGGTGAGTATGGTGACGACCACGTGCGCTTTGCACTGATCGAAAACCAGGACCGGATTCGCCAGGCGGTGCGGGGCATCCGGGCGATGTTCCGGGCGGATGGGCTGGTCAAGAAAGCTGACGCCTGACCCGATCCAACGGCAGGAATGATCGTTCCCACGCTCTGCGTGGGAATGCCGCCTTGGACGCTCTGCGTCCGCTTGTGACGCGGAGCGTCACAGGATGCGTTCCCACGCGGAGCGTGGGAACGATCACTTACCGCCTAGACCACCAGCGACAGCAACATGATAAAGCCCAACGCCACCACCGACAGGATGGTCTCCATCGCCGTCCAGGTCTTGAACGTCTCGGCCACGGTCATATTGAAGTACTGCTTCACCAGCCAGAACCCCGCATCGTTGACGTGAGACAGCACCAGCGAGCCCGCCCCCGTCGCCAATACCAGCAACTCGCGGTTCACCCCCGGGATCATCCCCACCACCGGCACCACAATGCCTGCACCGGTAATGGTCGCCACGGTGGCAGAACCGGTAGCCACACGAATCACCGCCGCTACCAGCCAGGCCAGCAGGATCGGGTTGATCTGCGCGGTCACCGCCATATGGCCGATCACATCACCTACGCCGCTGGTCACCAGCATCTGCTTGAAACCACCACCGGCACCGATGATCAGGATGATCGCTGCAGTCGGCGCCAGGCTGGCGTCGAGCAGCTTGAGGATCTGCTTGGAGCCGATGCCCTGGCGATGACCAAAGGTGTACAACGACAACAGCAAAGCCAGCAGCAAGGCGGTGATCGGGTGACCGATCATGTCCATCCAGTTGCGGATCACGTGGCCGTCCGGCAGGGCGACGTCGGCGAAGGTTTTCAGCAGCATCAGGAACACCGGCAGCAGCACGGTGATCAGGGTGATACTGAAGCTCGGCAGGGTCTTGGACTCCGGTTGCTCACTGGCCAGTTGGTCTACCAGTTCCTGGGACGGGTTGCCCGGAATGTACTTGGCGATAAACGAACCGTAGAGCGGGCCGGCGATGATCGCCGTAGGCAGCGCGACGATCAGGCCGTAGAGAATGGTCTTGCCGATGTCGGCACCGAACACGCCGATCGCCAGCAGCGGGCCCGGGTGCGGTGGCACCAGGCCGTGCACCGCCGACAGGCCGGCCAGCAGCGGAATGCCGATCTTGATCAGCGACACACCGGTACGGCGCGCAACGATAAACACCAGCGGGATCAGCAACACAAAACCGATCTCGAAGAACAGCGGAATGCCCACCAGGAACGCGGCGAACATCATTGCCCACTGCACCTTCTCCTTGCCGAAGGCCCGCACCAGGGTTTGCGCGATCTGATCGGCACCGCCGGAATCGGCCATCATCTTGCCGAGCATCGTACCCAGCGCGAGGATAATCCCGACAAAGCCGAGCACCCCGCCGAAGCCGTCCTGGAAGGCCTTGATGATCTTGTCCACGGGCATGCCCGAGGTCAGGCCGAGAAAGCCTGCGGCGATGATCAGCGCAATGAACGGGTGGACTTTGAACCGGGTGATCAACACGATCAGGCCGATGATGGTCACCACTGCATCGAGCAGCAGATAGGTATCGTGGGACAAGCCAAACATGGGGGTCTCTCCTGTTTGTTGTTGTTATTAAAGCCGGTAAAAAATTCAGTGCAGGCGGACAGCGCTATCTTGTCCGGCAAAAAATTATTTGTTTGGTTCAAAGCCGTGTTCGAGCCACCAGGCATTGGTTTGCTCGGCCAGTTCTTCAACGCTGTCTTCACTGGCGTTGAGGGCCAGGGTCAACGGCTCGCCCACCGGGGATTCCAGGGTGGCGAACTGGCTGTCTATAAGGCTGGCCGGCATGAAATGGCCGGGGCGATGGGATACACGGTCGGCGGCGACTTCGCGGGTCAGCTCCAGAAACACAAACCCCAGGCCCGGCGCGGCTTCGCGCAGGTGGTCGCGGTATTTCTTCTTCAGGGCCGAACAGGTGAGCACCGGATGCTCGCCGGCCTTGAGCGAGCGGCGCAGCTCATCGCACAGGATGTCGAGCCAGCCGGCGCGGTCTTCGTCGTTAAGGGGATGGCCGGCGCTCATCTTTTCGATGTTCGCGGCGGGGTGAAAGCTGTCGCCTTCGATGGCAGTGGCGCCGTTCAGCAGGCACAGGGCCTCGCTGACGCTGGACTTGCCACAGCCGGAAACACCCATGATCACGAGGGCAGTAACAGGTTGACTCATGAAACACCTCAAGACGCAGATAGCGCTACCTTTGCACGCTGTAAGGCTAGTGCAAAAACAGGCTTTTCCCGCGCCGTCTTGTCATTTTTATGGAGTGACGCGTGCATCTGCTCCAAAGGTTTGAACGGGAACAGGCATCCCGACGTTCAAGAATTTGCAGGGTCTTGGAGACAGCGCTACCTTAGTGCCTCGATTTTTGTTTGGCAAGCCGCCTGATGACTCCCAAGAACGATAAAAATACCCGCACCACGGGCCGCCCCACCCTCAATGAAGTGGCCCGCCTGGCTGGCGTGAGCCCGATTACCGCCTCCCGGGCCTTGCGCGGCATCAGCACCGTGGCCACCGAACTGGTGGAAAAAGTGCAAAAAGCCGCCGCCGAACTGAGCTACGTGGTCAACCCGGCCGCCCGTGCCCTGGCATCTGCCCAGAGCCAGTCGGTGGTGGTGTTGGTGCCGTCACTGTCCAACCTGCTGTTTATCGAAACCCTGGAAGCCATCCACCAGGTGCTGCGGCCCAAGGGCTTTGAAGTGCTGATCGGCAACACCCACTATTCCCGCGACGAAGAAGAAGACCTGCTGCGCAACTACATGGCCTACCAGCCACGGGGTTTGCTGCTGACCGGGTTTGACCGTACGGAAAGTGCCCGGCGCATGGTGGAATCGAGCAATGTGCCGTGTGTGTACATGATGGACCTGGACCCGGGCGCCAGACTGAACTGCGTAGGATTTTCGCAATTGAACGCCGGGGAAACAGCGGCGGCGCATTTGATCTCACGGGGGCGCAAGCGGTTGGCCTACATTGGCGCTCAGTTGGACCAGCGCACGTTGTTGCGCGGTGAGGGTTTCAGGCGCGCTTTGCAACAGGCGGGGTTGTATGACCCTGCGCTGGAAGTGTTGACGCCACGGCCATCGTCGCTGGGCCTGGGTGGTGAATTGTTCCTGCAGTTGCTGGCCAGCCATCCGGATGTGGACGCGATCTTCTTTGGCAACGACGACCTGGCTCAAGGTGCGCTGCTGGAAGCGCTGCGCCATGGCATCAAGGTGCCGGAGCAGATCTCGGTGCTGGGCTTCAACGACCTGCCGTCTTCCTCGTTCATGGTGCCGCGTTTGAGCAGCATCAGCACCCCGCGTGAAGCCATTGGCCGGCGGGCGGCAGAGCATTTGTTGACGGTGATGGCCGGCAACAAGATCGCCCGGCCGGTGGTGGACATGGGGTTTGAGTTGAAGGTGCGCGAGAGTACCTAGGCGGTAGCTGTAGGAAGTGGCTGGTGTTGATGGCAGCGCCTTGCTCCGTTACCTACAGGTACGTCAGAATCCGCCGGCTTGTGCGCCTGGGTAGGGCTCTCTAAGGTTGCCCGGTCGCTGAATTTCTCAGTGATCGGGTTTAGTAGCCTGGACAGTCATACAGAATGAGCATGAGCTTCATCTATCAGACTTACGTGTCTGTGCTTGATGGTGGCTGTGCGCAGGGCGCCCTTGTGGCGCGCCGGATTTTTGTGTGACTTTGCCGGTCTACTAACCTGCGTGCAGCCGCCACCCTTTCGTTTAGTAGCGATCAGGTGATGGCCCAGATAGAGGTCACGCTTATGTTCAAAGTTACTCCCAATCCTCCTTCCTTATTCACCGTCAGCCCCGACGCCAGCAGCGAAAGCCTGATCGCCAACAGCTACGAGACGTTTTCCTCGGTCAGCACGTTACTGCTCGACCTGTCTGATGAACTCACCGGCAAAGACCGCGACACCGCATTGGCGATTCACCAGTTGAGTGAGTTGGGCGTATTGCTGATGGGCAAGCTGATGGACCTGGAATCACCACTGATCTAACAGACCGCACGCGGTCAAACTGTGGGAGCGGGCTTGCTCGCGAATGCGGTGTGTCAGCCGACCTTTCCATCACTGATACACCGCATTCGCGAGCAAGCCCGCTCCCACATTTTTGATCCTGCCCACTTAACACCCTCGCCGTGCCTTCTGGCCCCTGCTAAATTGCCCCCTGCCTTCTCTACCTCGTCAGGAAAGCACCATGGGCCATTCGCTGAAAATCCTCGGTCGCACTTCTTCCATCAACGTGCGAAAAGTCCTGTGGACCTGCCAGGAACTGGATATCCCCTACGACCGCGAAGACTGGGGCATCGGCTTCGCCTCCACCCAGTCCCCCGAATTCCTGGCCCTGAACCCCAACGCCCAAGTCCCGGTGATCATCGACGACAACGGCGTACTGTGGGAATCCAACACCATCTGCCGCTACCTCGTGGGCCTGCACCAACGCCACGACCTGTTGCCCACCGAGCCGGTCGCCCGTGCGAGGGTCGAGCAATGGATGGACTGGCAAGCCACCGAGCTCAACCCGTCGTGGGGCTACGCCTTCCACGCTCTGGTACGCAAGAACCCGGACTACCAGGACCCGCAACGCGTCAAAGCCGGGGTAAAAAGCTGGAACGACAAGATGGGCCTGCTCGAAGAGCAACTGATCAAAACCGGCGCCTACGTCGCCGGTAACGACTTCACACTCGCCGACATCCTCATCGGCCTGTCGGTGCACCGCTGGTGGATGACGCCCATGGAGCATTCGTCCTACCTGGCGGTCAGCGCTTACTACGAAACCCTCAGCCAACGCCCCGGCTTCAAAACCTTCGCCCTCGGCGGCCATAACTAAAAACAAGGACTACCCAATGAACGGACTCAACGTACTGCTCACCGGCGCCTGCGGCCGCATCGGCAAGACATTTTTCGAAGCCTCGAAAGACCGCTACCGCTTCACCCTCACCGACCGCATCGAGCCGGATTTCGCCCTCGGCGAACACCGTTTCATCCACGCCGATCTGAGCGACAAAACCGCCCTCGCCGCCCTGCTCGACGGGATTGACGTGATCGTGCACCTGTCGGGCATCCCCCACGCCAGCGCGACCTTCGACGAGTTGTTGCCCAACAATATCCTGGCCACCACTTACCTGTTCGAAGCCGCCGTGGCCGCAGGTGTGAAGCGCCTGGTGTTCGCCAGCAGTGCCCAGACCATCGAAGGCTACCCGGTAGACCGGCAGATCACGCCGGGCATGCCGGTACTGCCCGCCAACCTGTACGGCGTGAGCAAATGCTACGGCGAAGCCCTGTGCGGTTTTTACGCGGCCAAAACCCCGCTCTCCACCATCGCCCTGCGCATCGGTGCGTTTGAATTCCCCGAAACCCACGACCTGAACAACGCCCGCGACCTCAGCGCCTGGCTCAGCCCCCGCGACGCCGTGCAACTGCTGCAACGCTCGGTGGAAACCATCGGGGTGAAACACCTGATCGCCCATGGCATTTCCAACAACCGCTTCAAACGCCTGGACCTCAGCGAAACAACCCGTGTGCTGGGTTACCAACCGGTGGATGATGCGTTCCAGGAATTCGAGATCCCGATCACTTACTGAGTCTTCTGCCCATGTCTTCACCCTCTCTTGCAGACGGTATCGACCCGATCCGCGCCGCGCACATCAGCGCGCGCATTGATCGGTTGCCCGCCGTCGCCACTGTCTGGCGCCTGGTGGCGCTGCTGTCGATTGGCGGCTTTTTCGAGCTGTATGACTTGTTCCAGACTGCCTATATCAGCCCCGGCCTGATCAGTGACGGAATTTTCCACACCGGCAGCCAGGGCGTATTCGGCTTCTCCGACCAGGCGGCCTTTGCCTCGGCGACCTTTCTCGGCCTGTTCCTCGGCGCCAGCCTGCTCAGCCCGATTGCCGACCGCTACGGGCGCCGGGCGATCTTCACCTTTGCGTTGATCTGGTACACCGTCGCCACCGTGTTGATGGGTATCCAGACCTCCGCCCTGGGCATCATCTGCATGCGCTTCCTGGTGGGCATCGGCCTGGGCATCGAACTGGTGACCATCGACGCCTACCTCTCGGAACTGGTGCCCAAGCGCATGCGCAGCTCGGCATTCGCCTTTGCGTTTTTCATCCAGTTCCTGTCGGTGCCGGCGGTGGCGTTGATGTCGTGGTGGCTGGTACCCCAGGCACCGTTCGGGATTTCCGGCTGGCGCTGGGTAGTGGTGAGCAGTGCGGTGTTTGCGCTGTTTATCTGGCAACTGCGCAAGCGCCTGCCGGAATCGCCGCGCTGGCTCGCACAAAAAGGCCGTTTCGACGAAGCCGGGCAGATCATGAACAGCCTCGAAGCGCGCTGCCGGAAAGACCACGGCAAGCCACTCGATGAGCCGGAACCGCAAGCCGTCAGCGTGCAGGGCCAAGGGCGCTTCGCCGATATCTGGCAACCGCCGTACCGGCGCCGGGCGTTGATGCTGATTGTGTTTCATGTGTTCCAGGCCATCGGCTTTTTCGGCTTCGGCAACTGGCTGCCGGCGCTGCTCTCGGGCCAGGGCGTGAGCGTCACTCACAGCCTGGGCTATGCCTTCATCATCACCCTCGCCTACCCGTTGGGGCCGCTGCTGTTTGTGAAGGTGGCGAACCGGTTTGAGAACAAATGGCAGATTGTCGGCTCGGCGCTCGGCGCGGTGATCTTCGGCAGTTTGTTCGCGCTGCAAACCACCGCCGTGGGCCTGGTGATCTGCGGGGTGATGATCACCTTCTGCAACGCCTGGCTGAGTTTCAGTTATCACTCCTACCAGAGCGAACTGTTCCCCACCAACATCCGCGCCCGGGCGGTGGGTTTCTGCTATTCGTTCAGCCGGTTGTCGACGGTGTTCAGCAGCCTGTTGATCGGTGTGATCCTCGAACACCTCGGCACGCCCGGCGTGTTGGCGTTTATCGCCAGCAGCATGTTGATCGTGATGATCACCATCAGTTGGTTCGGCCCGCGCACCCGCAACCTGGCGCTGGAGAACATTGCCCACTAGCGGCAAACAATGGCCGTCGGCACGCCAACGCTTGCCGACGGTAGCGGCCCAAAGCCCCCGTAAACACGGGGCCATACCACTGGGCACGCTAATTGCTCCACCTGTGGCACCGCCCACATCCACAGGTGTCCTGATCATGCTGATCAACAACAACCCCCAGGCTCAGTCGACGATCCAACGCATCAAGCGCGCAGACATGGACCCGGCCAACGCCGCGGCCAGCGCGCTGTACAGCGGTGCCGCGCAAAACGTGCAACAGGGCACTACCACTGTATCGACCACACAGGCAGCGGCCGACGCCACTGCCGACAACATCAATGCCGCCTTCGCCAAGACCCGTGTGCAGTTGCAAGCCACCACCGCAACCGCCTCGACCACCGATACGGCCAAGACTGACTCCACCACGTCGGCCCGCAGTGACTTCACCGACTACATGAAGAAAAGCCCGGCTGAGCGCATCCGCGAGCAACTGCTCAAGGAACAGGGTTTGACCGAGGATGATGTGAAGAACATGCCTCAGGACAAGCAGGATGCTATTTCCAAGGAAGTTGCAGAACGCCTGAAGGAGCAGCAGGCGCAGCAGGTAGCGGCGAAGACCGCTGACCCGCAGGCGCAGAACGTGAAAGAGACCCTGGCTGCGATCTAAGCCACACCACAAACCAAATGTGGGAGCGGGCTTGCTCGCGAATGCGGTGTGTCAGTCAATCCATGTGCTGACTGACACACCGCATTCGCGAGCAAGCCCGCTCCCACACAAGCTCATTCCACATTTGATCTGCGGTGTTACTGCAATTGCAGTGTCGAGTTGAACTGACTGATCGCATCCACCACATGCCGTGACCCTTCCTGAATCTCCAGGATCACCTGCCCCGCCTCATTCGCCAGCTCCACCCCAAGCCCCGTGCGGCTCAGGCTCGACTGCATGCTCGACACCGCGCTGATCGACAGGTCGTGGTTCTTGCGCACCACATCCACAATCTCGATCGTCGCCTGGCTGGTTCGCGCCGCAAGGCTGCGCACCTCATCCGCCACCACCGCAAACCCGCGCCCATGTTCACCCGCTCGGGCCGCTTCGATTGCGGCGTTCAGCGCCAGCAGGTTGGTCTGGTCGGCGATGCCGCGGATGGTCTGGACGATGGTGCCGATGATGTCCGACTGCTTGCTCACTGCGTCGATGCTCACGGCCGCTTCGTTAAGGTCACGGGAAATTTCTTCGATGATCTGCACGGTCTGCTGCACCACTTCCGAACCCTTGCGGGCGCAGGCGTCGTTTTGCACCGAGGTGGCGTGAGCCGAGTCGGCAGCCGTGCGCAAGGTGGTGACCTGGTCGGTGATGTCGCTGGCGAACTTCACCACTTTGTACAGGCGCCCGTTGGCATCGAAGATCGGGTTGTAGGAGGCTTCCAGGAACAGCGTTTGGCCGAATTTATCTTTGCGCTCAAAGCGGTGGGAGTGATATTCGCCGCGGTTGAGCGAGGCCCAGAATGCCTTGTAGGCCGGCGAATCGGTCTCACCGCGATGACAAAACAGACTGTGGTGCTGGCCGACGATTTCACTGAGGGAATACTTCACCGTCTTCAGGAAGTTGTCGTTGGCATTCAGGATCTGGCCTTGCGGGGTGAATTCAATGACCGCCATGGAGCGGCCGATGGCGTCGATCAGGCTCTGGTTTTCATGCTCGCGGTGAATCCGCGCCGAGATGTCCGAGGCCACCTTGATCACGCTCTGCACCTGGTTGTCGGCACCGATTACCGGCATGTAACTGGCCTCCAGCCACACTTCCTGGCCATGCTTGTTCAACCGCATGAAGGTGCCACTGAGGGGCTCGCCCCGCGCCAGGTCGCGCCAGAGTTTGGCGTAGGCATCGGTGTGGGTGTAGGCCTCTTCGCAGAAAATCCGGTGATGCTTGCCGCGAATTTCTTCGGCGCGGTAGCCCATGGTCTTGCAGAAGTTTTCATTGGCATCCAGCACGATGCCGTCGCGATCAAACTCGATCATTGCCATGGAACGGCTGATGGCGGCCAATTTGGCTTTGGCTTCGGTAAGGGCGCAGGAGAAACGTTCGATTTCCAGCAGGTCGGATTTGTGTTGGCGGTTGAACATGTCAGATCACCCTTTATTTTCCCGACGCCCAGGCGGGCGCATTCCATTCACGGTTTGAATCTTGATCGCAGACCTTTATGGAGAAACCTATCCGAAACGCTTTATATGCCGAGCGTCATCAACGGTTCTGGGTGAGCATAGACAGGCGTTGGCGCTATGCAAGGCCACTAGTCAGCCAGCATTTGCAACAAAGCATTAACCACTGCGGAGGGCGGTTGGTGGCGTGATGTCACCAACGCAAACTCGCGATGCACCGGCTCCGCCAGCGGCATGATGCGCAAGCCGTGGCGCTGGGCCGGCAGGGTCATCTCGGGCACCAGCGTCACTCCCACGCCTTCACGCACCAGGCTGAAAGCGCTGTTCCATTCGCGCACTTCCACCCGCACCTCGCGCAGCACCAGGCCGGCTTCCTGCGCCAGGCTGCGGGCGTTGACGGTGCAGCCGCCGGTGGCAAGCACGAACGGTTGCTCCACCAACTCTTCCAGCGTGACCGTTGCCTGCGCCGGGCGCCGGGAAAACCCGTGGGCCATCGGCAGCACCGCCACCCAGTTATCGCGCCCCAGCACGGCGGCATTGCGCTCGGACGGCGGGTTGAGCACCACGCCCAGGTCGATCAGATTCGCGTCGAGCAAGGTGTTCACTTCATCGTCGGTCACTTCCAGGGCCGTGACCTCGATGCCGGGGTAAAGCTGGTTGAACCGACGCAGCAGCGGCGGCAGGAACACCGCCAGCACCATGGGGAAACTCGCGATGCGAATCGTCCCACGCAGCATCGGCCGCGCTTCGTCCACGGTGGTGCGAATCGCCTGCAAGGCCCCGAGCATCACCCGCGCCTGCTCGATCACTTGCAGGCCCAGGGCGGTAGGCACGGTCTGACGCGCCTCACGCACAAACAACTGCGCACCGAGGTTGGCCTCCATGGCCGCCATCGCTTGGCTGGCGGCGGACTGAGTCATGCCCACTCGTTCGGAGGCGGCAGTGATGCTGCCGTTGTCCGCCACGGCCACCAGCAGGCGCCAGTGCATCAGGTTCATCATGGCAGTAGCTGTCCTTATGGCAGGATTCTGAAAGATTAATTTTACCCAAGGTGCCATGCCCACGAGACTGAAGGCAACTGTCCTGCGGAGTTGCCCCGATGAAGCTGTATTTTTCCCCGAATGCCTGTTCCCTCGCCTCCCATATCGCGCTGCGGGAATTGGCCCTGCCGTTTGAATTGATTCGCGTCGACAACCAGAAAAAGCTCACGGCTGACGGTGATGATTTCCTGCAGATCAATCCCAAGGGCTATGTAGCCGCACTGCAACTGGACAACGGCGAGGTACTGACCGAAGGCGCGGCCATCCTGCAATACCTGGCCGACCGGGTAACCGCAGCGGGCCTGGCGCCGGCCAATGGCAGCTGGGAGCGGGTGCGTTTGCAGGAGTGGCTGAACTTTGTCTCCAGCGAGATTCATGGCGGGCTGGGTGTGTTGTTCAAGGACGCGATTCCCGATGAGGTGAAGGCGCTGTTCAAGGCCACGTTGTTCAAGCGTTTTGCGATTCTGGTACAGACCCTGGAGCGCCAGGATTACCTGCTGGGCGCGCAGTACTCGGTGGCGGATGCGTACCTGTTTGTGGTGCTGCGCTGGGCGGGGTTGTTTGATATCGACTTGCAGCAGTGGCCGGCGTTGGCGAAGTTTCAGCAGCGGGTCGGTGAGCGGCCGGCGGTGATTGCCGCCCTGGCCGCTGAAAATCCATGACCTGAAATGCGATCAATCTGTAGGAGCTGGCTTGCCTGCGATAGCGATGGTGAATCCAACACCGCTATCGCAGGCAAGCCAGCTCCCACATTGGGTCTTCATTGGTTTAGAGAATGGGTTTCAAGCCATCGTTTTCGATGAATGCACTTAACGCCAACACATCCACCGACCCCGAACGGTCCTGATCCAGTTGCGCCACCTGGCGGCGCACCGCCTGATGAATACGCCGGGTGCCCTGCCCCAGTTGAACCGTGCCGCACAGGTCCACCGCCTGCGCCGCCACGATCAACTCAATGCTGCCCAGCCACACCACGCGCTGCACCAGTTGCCGGGTTTTCTCGACCACCGCCAGCGCCTGCCCCGCATAATCTTCCACGCGATCAGCCACCGGCACGCTCACCGCCGGGATCGGATTGGCCAAGTGCCCGATCTCCGCCACCAACGCCGAACCGGTGCGCTGCAAGGCGGCCATGCCCACGTGGCCGGGCTGGTTGATCAGAAAGCGCGGCAGTTCACTGGAAGCCGGCGACAGCAACTTGGCAATCCTCTCGGCGCTGCACACCGCCACACGGCTCAACGCCAGGCCCAAGCCTTCGGCCGCCAGCGCAAGATGGGTGCTGTCGAAATTGGCCGTGGCCAGCACCAACGCGTCTTCGCTGATCAACGCCGGATTGTCCGCACCGCTGGCCAGTTCCAGTTCGATCAACTCGCGCAACGCCTGCATTGCCTGTTGCGCCGCGCCTTGAACCACCGTGGCACAGCGAAAGCTCAGCGGGTCCTGTAGCCGGCGCGGGTTATCGGCCAATTCGCCGCCCGCCAGCAATTCCAGCAACGCCGCTGATTGCCCGCTTTGCCCCGGCGCCGGACGCAACCGCGAAGCCCACGGCTGGAAAGGACTGAGGTTGGCCCGATAGCCTTCACACGACAACGCCAGCCCCGCCAACATGGCCTGCAATGCCTGTTCGGCCTCGGCCACCAGCAACGCGCCAAGGCCGATACTCGCGGAGTTGGCCGACACCAGCGCCAGGCCATCCTTGCCCGTCAATGGCACGTTCAGCGCCAGACTCAAATGCGCCAACGGCGCCAGGTCGCTCTCACCCAGCGAGCCGAGCAACGGCACCGCGGGCTCCATGCCGCAGTTGAGTAACGCCAACAGCGCCTGCGCCGCACCCGGCGAAATACCCGAACGCCCCTGGGCCAACCCGGCCAAGCGGGCTGCGGTGATCGCGCGTAATTCCTCACGCTTGGCCAGGCGGCCAACGCCCACCGCACGCCCCAAAGGAATGTTTGCCTGCACCGGCGCAACCTGCGTATCCACCGCCGCACCGAGGCCGGTGGTCACCCCGTAAATCGGCGTGCCTTCAGCCACCAGGCGCAGCAACAGTCGATGCCCTTCGTCGATACGTTGGCGGGCCGCATCGCTGAAGTCAGCCGGCGCGTCTTGGAGGGCAATCGACAGCAAATCCTCAACCGTCAAACCGGCGGGATCGAAGTGAATCATGCCCAGCGCAACCGCTGGCCGATCCCCAGGCGTCTGGATTTTTCCAGCAGTGCGTGGCCCAGGGCGATATCGCTGAGGCTCAAGCCACGGTGCCAGAACAGGATGGTTTCCTCGGGGGTTTCCCGGCCGGTCTTCAAGCCGGCTACGATCTGCCCCAACTCGGCATGCAAGGTCTCGGCGCTGAGTTTTCCGGCGTCGACATGGGCGCGCAATGCGCCGAACATCCCGCCCTTGCACTGGCCCCAGTCGTCCACCACCAGCTTGTGCATGATGTCGGTCAACGACAGTTCCACCGCGCTCATGGTGCCGTAGGGCACGACGAAGGCACCGGGCTTGATCCACTCGGTGTGCAGCAACGGTTGCGGCTGATCCAGGCGTGAAGCTTCCACCACGATGTCGGCGCCGCGCACCGTGGACTCCCAGTCGTCGGTGACAATCACCGGCTTGCCGAGGTCGCGGCGCAGGCGTTCGGCGAAGGCTTCGCGGCTTTCACTGCGGCGCGAGTGCACGCGGATTTCGTCGAAGTCGAACAGGTGGTCCAGCAGCCGCACGTTCCAATACGCCGTGCCACGGGCACCGATGTGCGCGAGGACTTTACTGTCGGGACGGGCCAGGTATTTGGCACCGATGGCGGTGACGGCGCCGGTGCGCATGTCGGTAATCGCCGAGGCGTCGAGGATGGCCTTGGGGATGCCGGTGGCCGGGTCCAGCAGGTTGAGAATCGCCAGTTCCGAGGGCAGGCCCTTGCGGTAGTTATCGACAAAGTCGCCCACCACCTTGACCCCGGCGTAGCCGATTGCGCCGCCCAATACACCGCGCAGCACGTTGAAGTGGCCGTTGATTTCACCGCCGGGAATCAGGTGCATGCGCGGCTCGATCACCGCCTCGCTGCGGCCCTGGATCGCCAGGCTGGATTCGATGGCGTTGAGGATTTCGTCGTTGGTCAGGGCCAGTTCGTCGATGTCCAGGCCGTTGAGGAAGTCGATGTAGATCGGTTGCATGGTCTGCTCACTGATGGGTTGCGAAGGTCGATGCTGAAGATGCTTTTATGGGGTGAGGGAGATTGCTTTGGGGAGGGAGCTTGTTGTGGCGAAGGAGCTTGTTGTGGTGAGGGAGCTTGCTGTGGCGAGGGAGCTTGCTCCCGCTGGAGTGCGCAGCGCTCCCGCTTTTTTTGGGGCCGCTACGCAGCCCAGCGGGAGCAAGCTCCCTCGCCACAACAGCTCTTTCCCTAAAGCAAGCTCCCTTGCCACAGCAAACTCCCCCCCACAGCAAGCTCCCTTGCCACAGGGATCAAGTTAAGGGGCCTTGAACACAATCTGCTGCACATCGACCTTTTTCGGGATCAGGCCGTTGGCAAAAAACGCGTCGGCCGTACGTTGCTGGTTGGCGATATCCACCGCTTCCAATGGCCGGCTCGGCGTCGGCGAGCGGTGCTGGAAGTAACTCTCCACCACCGCCGGCTGCAAGCCCAATGTCTTGGCCATCAGCGCGACGCTTTCATCATGCTGGTCCAGCGACAACCGCTGCGCCTGGGCAAACACCTTGAGAATCGCCGCAATCGCCTGCGGGTGCTGCTTGGCAAACGGCCCGCTGGCGATGAAGAAACTGCCCGCCGGGTTCAGCCCCTGGCCATCCCCCAGCACCTTCGCCGAACCGTCCACCACGGCCGCCGAGTAGTACGGGTCCCACACCACCCAGGCGTCGACCTTGCCTTGTTCAAACGCGGCACGGCCGTCGGAGGGCGACAGGTACACCACGTTCACGTCCTTCCACTGCAAGCCGGCACGCAGCAAACTTTTGAGGAACAGGTTGTGGGCGCTGGAACCCTTGAGCAACGCCACGCGCTTGCCCTTGAGTTCGGCCACGCTTTGCACGGTGCTGTCCTTGGGCAGCAGGATGGCTTCGGTGCGCCCGTCATTGGGCTCGACGCCGATGTAGCGAATGTCGATGCCGGCAGCCTGGGCGAAGATCGGCGGGATGTCGCCGATATTGCCGATGTCGATGCTGCCGCCATTTAGGGCTTCGATCAGCGGCGGGCCGCCGAGGAATTCGATCCACTCGACCTTGGTGCCCGGCAACCCTTGCTCGAACAGGTGATGCTCACGGGCGAGCACCATGCTCACCGAGCTTTTCTGGTAGCCGACGCGCAGGGTGGCCGGTTCTGCCGCCAGCAGCGGCCCGGCGCACAGTGCCAGCAGTGTGGCTGCGATGAGCTTGCGCATCAGAGACTCTCCTTGACCTTGGCCGCGACGTCCGCCGGCACCCATTGCTGCCAGACCTGCGGCTGTTCTTTCAGGAACGCTTCGGCCACCTGGCGCGGCGCGCTACGTTTCTCGGCCATTTGCGCGAGGATGCCGTTGAGCAGGTCAATCGGCAGGTCGACTTTTTCAAAGAACGTCACCAGTTGCGGGTACTGCGCCTTGAACGGCGCCGACACGCCAATCGCCAGGTGCGCTGGCATCGAACGAGTACCGATGGGGTGCGGGTTGTTGGCGTCGGCCAGGGTCTTCCAGGCTTCGGCGTTGAACGGTGGTTCTTCCAGTTTGATCAACTTGAAGCGCCCCAGCAGTGGCGTCGGCGACCAGTAGTAGAACAGCACCGGCTTGCCGCGACGGATCGAGGATGCAACCTCGGCATCCAGCGCCGCGCCGGAGCCGGTGCGGAAGTTGACGTAGCTGTCGGTCAGGCCATAGGCCTTGAGTTTCTGGCTGTTGACGATCTCCGAGGTCCAGCCGGTGGGGCTGTTGAGGAAGCGCCCACGGGTCGGGTCTTCGGGGTCGCGGAACACGTCCTTGTAGCGGGCCAGGTCGGCGACGGATTTAAGCTCCGGGGCCAGGGGTTTGATGCCCCGTTCGGCGTCGCCCTTGATCACGTACTCCGGCACCCACCAGCCTTCGGTGGCGCCTTTGACGGTGTCGCCCAGGCCGAACACCTTGCCTTCGCTTTCGGCCTTGACCCACGCCGGACTGCGCCCGGCCCACTCTTCGCCGATCACCTGGATATCGTCCTTGGCCAGGGCGGCCTCCAGGCTCACGGTGCTGCCGGGCAAGGTGTCGGTGGGCAGGCCATAGCCTTTCTCGACGATCAGGCGCAGCACTTCGGTGATCAGGCTGCCGCTTTCCCAGGTGATGTCACCGAAGTGGATCGGTTTGGCAGGTTCGGCGGCCGTGGCTGATTGTGCCAGGACGGTGAGTGCCAATAGCGAGCCACCGAGCAGGTTCTTGATTGTTTTCATGTGTTACCTCGTGGTGATTCCATGAAGAGTGCTCTTGTGGCGAGGGAGCTTGCTCCCGCTGGACTGCGCAGCAGGCCCAAAGTGCTTGGGGCCGCTACGCGCCCCAGCGGGAGCAAGCTCCCTCGCCACAGGTTTTGCATCAGGGTTTAAAAGTCATAACTGAGCCGCGTGTAGTAAAACGCCCCTTCCGGCGCCGTCGGCGACAGGTAGCTGTATTGCTGGCCCGGGGTCTGGCGCAAACGGGTGTTGTAGTCGTCAGGCTTGCTGTCGAACAGGTTGTTGACGCCCACCGACACCCGCAGTTGTTTGGTGAAGGCGTAGTTCACGTCCAGGTCGGTGGTCCATTGCGCGCCGAAGGTCTGGTCGTACTGGGCGTTGGCTTCGCTGGACGCATATTTGCGGTACTTGCCGTAACGGGTTTCGTTGAGGGCGATGGTCCATTGGTTGAGCTTGTGGACCGCGCCAAACACCAGCTTGTCTTCCGGGTAACCGTGCTCCAGGAAGCCACGGGATTCACGGGTCAGCACTTCGAAGCCGTTGGGGTTTGCGTGGACCTTCTCGATGGTGGTGCGGGCCTTGGTGTAGCCCGCCGACAGGTTCAGGTTGCCGAACTGCTCAAGGTCCAGGTTGTACTTGCCCACGATGTCGACGCCACGGGTGCGGGTGTCGGCGGCGTTGGTCATGAACTGCGCCCAGGAGTACTGGCCGTAGCCGGCGTCCTTGAGGATCTGCTCGGCCAGCGGCCCGGAAATGCCACCGCTGAACAGCAGGCGGTCACGAATCGAAATCTGGTAGGCGTCGATGGTCAGCGAGGCCTGGTCGGTTGGGCGCAGCACCAGGCCCAGGGAGAAGTTGGTGGACTTCTCGGGCTTCAGCGGCTGCGCACCGAGGGCACGGGCGGCCGGGTTGTCGGCCGGCAGCATGCGGGTCAGCACCGGGTTGCCGTTGGCGTCGAGATTGGTAGTGGTGGTCCAGGAGGTGCCGATCTGGCCCAGGCTGGGCGCGTGGTAGGCATTGTTGACCGTGGCCCGCAGGCCGACTTTCGGGGTGAAGTCATAGCGCGCCGAGAGTTTGCCGGTGGTGGCTGAACCGAAGTCCGAGTAGTGCTCGGTACGCCCGGCAATGCCCACCTGGAGCTTGTCGGTGACCTGGTTTTCCAGGCCGAAATACACGCCGCCCACATCACGCTTGAAGGTGCCGGCGTCATCCGGGGTCAGGCCCGAAGCCTGCACCGCGCCAACCTGCACGCCGTCGATGCCACCGTAGGAATAGGAATCGTAGTCGCCGGCCTCCAGCCGGTATTGCTCATGCCGGTAGGCGACGCCCGCTGAAACGGTGAGTGGATGGCTCGACCAGTCGACGTTCAGATCCTTGGCGTAATCCAGGGTGATGTTGGTCTGGTCGTTGACCAGGGTGGCGACGTTGAACTTGGTCGGGCTGTTGATCCCGTAGCTCGGGTTGACGGTGTTGAAAGCCAGTTCGTCGTGCTCGTCGCGGCCATAGGTGGCGCTCAAATCGAAGCGGCCGATGCTCTCGTCTTCATAGCGGGTGCCGACGGTGACGGCGCCGTCTTCATAGCGATAGCGGTATTTCGGGATGGTGCCGTTGGGGTAGATCCCGGCCACGTTGTTCGGGCTGCTGGCCAGCAGCGGCGGCGTGTTGTTTACCGAAGTGTCCTGGCCGAAGGTGGCGAAACTGTAGAGGCGCCATTGGTCGTTCAGGCCGATTTCGGCGTTGGCCGCCAGGTTGTATTTGTCGCGCCCGGCACCGCCCCAGCGCGGGTCTTGTACCTGGCCATCGGCGACGTATTTGTCGCCGATGTCATCGGGTTTGTTGTTCAGGGTGTTGAAGCTCAGGGTCAGGAAACCATCCCCCGGCAAGCCGATGCCGTACCAGCCATCGGTGGTTTTGCTGAAGCCGTCGCCCTGGGCGTATTTGCCCAGTTGGGTGTTGATGCCGCCACCGCTGTCGCGCTCCTTGAGCACGATGTTGACCACCCCCGCCACCGCGTCCGAACCGTATTGCGCCGAGGCACCGTCGCGCAGCACTTCGACGTGGTCGATGGCGCTGATGGGGATCATGTCGAGGTCCACCGGCTGCGCGCCAATGAACGGCACGCCACCGGAAATGTTCACCACCGCCGAGGTGTGCCGGCGCTTGCCGTTGATCAGCACCAGGGTCTGGTCCGGGGACAAGCCGCGCAGGGAGGCGCCTTTCGGATCCTGGCCGCGGGTGGCGCTGTTGTTCTGCGGAAAGTTGAACGAGGGCAGCAGTTGGAACAGCGCCTGGTTGAGGCTGGTGGCGCCGGTTTGCTTGAGTTCTTCGGCGTTGATCACATCCACCGGGGCGCTGCTGGTGAGGGCCGTGGCGTCGCTGCGACGGGTACCGATGGCGACCACACGGTCGAGGGTCGGCGCCTGGGCTTCGGCGGTTTGCGCCTTGATGCTGTTGCTGGCAGGCGCGACTTTGGCGCCTTCCTTGATGATGAATGCACCGTCCGGGCTGACCTGGACTTGCAGGCCGGTGCCCTTGAGCGCGGCGTCTACCGCCTGTTGCGCCGACAGCGAACCGTCGACCCGCGCCGAGGAATAATTGCCCAGCTGCGGCGTGAAGGAAATCACCTGGCCGCTCTGGCGGCTGATGTTCAGCAGCACTTCATCCAGCGGGCCGGGCGCGATGTGGTAGACCTGGCGCGCCTCTTCGGCGCTGGCAGCGAAAGACAGGAACAGACTGGCCAACGGCACCAGGGCAAAGGTTCGAAGCGGTGTACGGTTGAATGGGCTCACGTTGGCTCCCCCCAAGGAAACTCCTGAGCGCTGCTCCCCGCAGCGCTTACGGGAGTGATGTGGGATGGCCGGGGGAAAACTTGCAGATCGTTTGGTTATGTCGATAGAACCGACATTCGGAAACGACGCGGTCAACTGTGGGAGCTGTCGAGCTTTAGCGAGGCTGCGATGGTATCGCTGCGGTACATCTGAGAGGCCGAGGTGCTCGCATCGCAGGCAAGCCAGCTCCCACATTGACCGAGGTGAACCGTTTTCAGGCGGCACTGACGGTCACCCACAACCCGGTCCGGCGGGTGATGTGGATCGGCAGGGTGCGTGCCAGGGTGTCGAGGATCTGGTCGGGATTGTCGAGGCGGTACAGGCCGCTGACCCGCAACCCTGCCACCGCCGGATCGAGGCGCAGCACACCGTTGTGATACGGGCGCAGTGCATCGATCACCTCCACCAGCGGGCGGTCGCGCACTTGCAGGAAGCCATCGATCCAGGCGGTCGCGCCCGAGGAACTGGCGAGCACCGGTCCGAAGCCGAAGCGGTCGTAAGTCACCTCGTGCCCGGCCTCCAGTTGCAGGCGTTCGCCGTTCTGGCCGTCGATCTCCAGGGCGCCGTTGAGCGCCACCACATGGCCCTGCCCTTCGCGCTCGCGCAGCAACAAGCGATTGCCCAAGGCATGCAGTCGAGCTTGATCGGTCTGAATGAAAAACGGTCGGTTGCTGTCCCTGGCAATCTTCACCAGCAACTCGCCATCGCGCAGGCGCACCACGCGGTGTTGTGGGTCGAACTGGATGTCGGCGGCACTGCGGGCGTTGAGCAGTAACTCGCTGCCATCCGCCAGCTCTACAGTGCGCCGTTCGCCGGTGCCGGTGCGGATATCGGCGGTCAAATCCTCCACCACCGGCCGGGCCAGCCAACCGGCGCCCAGCATCAGGCCAGCGCCCACCAGGGCGCCGCGCAACACCGTGCGGCGGCTGGATGGCGCGTCCAGTGCCTGCTGCAATACCTTGCCGCTGACGCCTTGGGTCTGCGGAATTTGAAACACACCGAGGCGGGTTTCCAGTTGTTGGCACAAGGCTTCGTGACGCGGGTCTGCGGCACGCCACTGATGGTAACGCTGCCAGTCGGCGGCACTCGCCTCGCCGGAGCGCAGCAACACCACCCAGCGAGTGGCGCTGTCGATCAGGTCGTCGCTCATTCCAGGCACAGCCGCAGGCAGCGGTTGACGGCACGGGTCATGTAGTCGCTGACCGAGCGTTGGGAAATGCCCAGCTCGGCCGCGATTTCCGGGTAGGTCAGGCCATTGAGTTGCGACAGCAGAAAGGTCGCCTTGACCTTGGCCGGCAAGCCGTCGAGCAACTGGTCGATGGCCTGCAGGGCTTCGAGCATCTGCGCCAAATCCTCAGGGGATGGCGCGGGAGAGGTTTCGTCCTGGTCGAGGGCGTCGAGGTAAGCGCGCTCCAAGTCACGGCGACGCCACAGCTGGTACATCAGGCGTTGGGCAATGGTGGTGAGCAAGGCGCGTGGCTGGCGGATCGGCGCCACGCCCGGGGAACTCAGGAGCTGGACGAAGGTGTCGGCGGCGATGTCTTCGGCGTGGGCACGGGAATCGAGATGGCGGTGCAAACGGCCGCACAGCCAGTCGTAATGACTGCGGAATAATCCGCCCACGTAATCGCTGTGAGAAGTGTCGGCGCCGGACATAGTGGCTCCATCTGAGTAGGTTGCGCGTTATGTCCGGTGTTCCGGTGGAGCGATCCTAGCAAGGCTGCTTATTCTTTAATAATATTTAAAAGGTATTTTTATATAACCAATCGCTCACACGCTCTGCGTGGGAATGCCGCCTTGGACGCTCTGCGTCTGCTTTGAAATGGTGATGCAGAGCGTCACAGGATGCATTCCCACGCGGAGCGTGGGAACGATCATTGGAGGCGTGGATAACCCAAGGCTTCCGCCTGCTGCCGGTATTCCAGCAGCACCTGGTAATCCGCTTCGCTGGCGGGCAGCACTTCGTGTACGCCGAGGGTTTGCACCACTTCGGGCAGATCCTGCAAGGCCAGGTTCATGACCTCCCGCAGGTGTTCACTTGAGCCCGGCGCGCTGATGTAAGGCAGCGTCGGGCTGGGCGCGCTGCGGGTGACGATCCGCAGCCCGGCCACTTCCTCTGGCGCAAAACGGGCGAGGTAGTCGTAGGTCACGCTGTCGATGGCGGCAAGGTCGGCGCGGTTTTCCCGCAGCCAGCGCAGGCTTTCGCGATGGGCGCCGCTGATGCCGACTTCGGCAAAGAACCGACCGCCCTGCTGCAGCGGCGCCAGGCGTTCGCGCAGCAGGTTCATGCCGCTGTTGGAGTCATGGCCGTTGATCACGCCGCGGCTGTCTTGGAAGTCGGCCAAGGCAACGCGGGGATTGTCGTCGCGGGTCAGCAGCAGGCTGCAATGCTGGCCGCCGCTGCTGTGGGGCAGTTCGTAGCGCGGGCGGCCAATCACCTGGACTTGCCCGCGCAGCGCGGTCATCAGCGGGTAGCCGCAGGTTTGCGTCAGCAGCAATTGCGGGGCACGCCACAGGCTGCGCAGGTCGAGATGATCAGCCTTGCGGCGGGTCGCGCCCAGGCGCTCAAGGATGCGCGAAAGCCAGCGCTCATTGGCCTGTTGCACCTGCTGCGGCGCCACGTACATCAGCAGTTCGGCGTAGCGGTCACTCATGGTCGTCTCTCAAGCAAAGGGGTGCCGTGGGCTGTCGATGGCCTTGAGCCCGTGACGGCCGATCAACTGGCCGTAACCCTGCACCAGGAACCCGCCGCTGCGCGCCACCCATTGTTCGCGGCGCGCGCGGTACACGGTGGGCAGCAAATACCACGGCAGCTTCGGCAAGTCGTGATGCACCAGGTGCAGGTTGTTGTTGAGGAACAGCCAGGTCCACGGCCAGGCGGCTTCGTTAAGCACCGTGCGCTGTTCCGGTTGTGGGTGCGGGCGATGCTCATAGTAGGAACGGATCGCCGCCACCGACAAGGCCGGCACGCTGACCAGCGCCACGTAGTACCACACCGGCAGCACGCTGTAGTGGGCGATGAAGGTCAGCATCAGCACGGTCACGGTGCCATGGCTCAGCCACATCAGCCACGCCTGGCGCTGGCCTTCGCGCAGGCGCCTGACCTCGTTGCGCGCCAGCTTCCACAGCGCCAGCGGCGAACCCAACAGGAAGCGCCCCAGGACGGTCTTGGTCAGCCAATGCAAGGTGCGCTCGAACAGCGAACTGTCATCCCACTGCCGCTGATTCAGGTAGCGGCTTTCCGGGTCGACACCGGGCACCGTCAGGTCTTCGTCGTTGTGGTGCACCAGGTGGCAGTTGCGGTACAGGGTGTAGGGGTACCAGACGGCAAACGGTGCGTAGCCGAGGAGTTTGTTCAAAGCAGTGAAGCGGGTGGGATGGCCGTGCAGCAGTTCGTGTTGCAGGGACATCCACAGCGTCACGAGCGGGATCAACAGTGCGGTACTCAGCCACAGGCCAAGCCAGCGGCTGGCGAGGATCACGGCAAACCAGCCGGCATAGACGCCGATCAACAGCAGCCAGGTCGGCCACTCGGTGCGGGCGGTAAAGGTCTGGGCCAGGGCTTCGATTTCCCGGCGCTGGGTTTCATCAAGGTAGTTGGACATCGGCAGCTCAGGGCAGGCGTGGCCGACGAAAAAGCCGGCTTCATCCTGCTCTGTGCAATGGGGCGGGAAAATCTTGCAGATCGTTTGGTGCTTAGCTTAGAACTTAATGACCGAACAGGTTGCTGTCGGTTTTCTTGGCCTTTTTCTCGGCGCGTTTTTCATCGGCGGTCTTTGCCGGTTTTTTCTTGTCAGCTTTCTTGGAATTCAGACCTTTGGCCATGATGGGTGCTCCACTTACAGGGGATGTAACACTGGGTATAACACCGATTGCCCAACAGAAGGCGCTTTGCCCGACTTATAATCTGCGCCCCCTGGATTCGCGTGTTTGAAAACCATGCCCGAGTTTCACATCGACCGACTGGCAGAGCCGTTGTGGCCGCTGCTGAACAAGTTCTATCGCAGCCATAACTCACCGATGAAGGCCCTCAAGGGTGGCCAGTTGTGGGTGGCCAGGGGCAGCGAGATTGTCGCGGGCCTGTGCCTGACGCCGGTGGTGGGTGGGCAGTGGTTGACCGGGCTGTTTGTCGACCCGGCGCTGCGTGGCCAGGGGCTGGCGGCGCAATTGATTCGCGCCTCGGTCGCAAGCGTTGAAGGCACGGTGTGGCTGCTGTGCCATCCGGACCTGGAAGGCTTTTATCAACGCCAGGGTTTTACCCAGGACACGTTGCTGCCGCAGTCCTTGTCGGAGCGCCTGGTGCGCTACAAACGCAACAAGCCGATGATCGCCATGGGCTTAGAACCGTTGGTGAGGTCGACCTTCAATAAAGTGTGATCAGCCGTTGTGGGCCCCATGCTAGCCTCGGCGGCACCAGCGGCCCATTACAGGATGATCATGAAAGCGACCCTTGCAGCCTTATCCCTTGCAGCCCTCCTCGCCCCGGCCTTGAGCCAGGCAGCCGAAGCGCCGGTTTCCGCCGAGCAGTATGCAACCGTGCTCGCCGGCAGTTGGCGCGTGCCGGCCAACAGCGCGCGTGATGGGTATCGTCACCCGCAGCAGACCCTGGAGTTCTTTGGCCTGCGGGGCGACCAGACCCTGATCGAAATCACCCCCGGTGGTGGCTGGTACAGCGAGCTGCTGGCGCCGCTGCTCAAGGATAACGGCCACTACATCGCTGCCGTGCAGGCGCCGAACAGCAGTGCCTACGCGCGTACATCAGAAGAAAACCTGAAAAAGAAATTCGCCGCAGACCCGGTGCATTATTCCAAGGCCGGCTTCGCCGAGTTCGACCCCAAGGCTCCGGTGCTGGGCAAGCCTGGCTCGGCCGACACCGTGCTGACCTTTCGCAACGTGCATAACTGGGTGATGGCGGATACGGCGCCGGCGATGTTCGAGGCGTTCTTCAAGGTGTTGAAACCGGGCGGCGTGCTGGGGGTGGTGGATCACCGGGCCAAGGACGGGGCGTCGCTGGAAGACATCAAGCACAGCGGTTACCTGACCACCGCGTATGTGGTGAAACTGGCGACGGATGCGGGGTTCAAGCTTGAGGGGCAGAGCGAGGTGAATGCCAACCCGAAAGATACCAAGGACTACCCGGATGGGGTCTGGACCTTGCCGCCGGCGTTGACGTTGGGGGAAAAGGACAAGGCGAAGTATGTGGCGATTGGTGAGTCGGACCGGATGACGTTGCGGTTTGTGAAGCCCGCAAAATAAGCTGAATGCACGCAGAACAAATGTGGGAGCGGGCTTGCTCGCGAATGCGGTGGATCAGTCTATATCTTCGGTGACTGGCACTCCGCTTTCGCGAGCAAGCCCGCTCCCACAGTTTGAGGTGTGTTTTGCCTGAGGGTTATTCGTCTGCCGTCGGATCCATATCCGGGAACATCACTTCGATAAACCCGAACTTGCTGAAATCGGTAATCCGCGATGGGTACAGCCGGCCGATCAGGTGATCGCACTCGTGCTGTACCACCCGCGCGTGAAAGCCTTCGGCAATCCGCACAATCGGCTCGCCCTTGGGGTCAAACCCTTCGTAGCGAATCTGCTGGTAACGGTCCACTGCCCCACGCAAACCAGGCACCGACAGGCACCCTTCATAACCTTCTTCCAGCACCGGGCTAAGGGGCGTGATCAGCGGGTTGATGAGGATGGTCTGGGGCACGGCGGGCGCGTCCGGGTAGCGTTCGCTGCTCTCGAAACCGAAGATCACCAGTTGCAGGTCCACTCCAATCTGCGGTGCGGCCAGGCCGACGCCGCCGACGTGTTCCATGGTCTGGAACATGTCATCAATCAACTGCCACAGCTCGGGGCTGTCGAACATTTCCGGCGGAACCGGCGGGGCAATACGCAGCAGGCGCTCATCGCCCATTTTCAGGATTTCACGGATCATCGATCAGACTTCATCGGTAGTGGGCTTGAGGGAAGGGTCGCGGCCAAGGCCTGAGACATGCTTTTTTTCGTCGTGCTCGCCAAAGTCCTTTTCACCAGGATCCTTGCCTTCGGCCGACATGTGTTCGATCACCGCGTTCATCTCCGCCCCCAGCAACAGCACGGCAGCCGAGATGTAGAAGTACAACAGCAGCACAATGATCGCGCCGATACTGCCATACATGGCGTTGTAGTCGGCAAAGGTTTTGACGTAGTAGCCAAAACCCAGGGAAGCGACGATCCAGACCACCACCGCCAGCACCGAACCCGGTGTGATGAAGCGAAACTTCTGCTTCACGTCAGGCATCACGTAGTACATCAACGCCACGGAGAACATCAACAGGATGACGATCAGCGGCCAACGCAGGATGGTCCACAGGGTGACCACGAATTCCTGCATGCCGATCTGCCCCGCCAGCCATTCCATCACCTGGGGCCCGAGCACCATCAGGGCGGCGGCGGCCAACAGCATGCCGGCGAAGCCTACGGTGTAGAAAATCGACAGCGGGAAGCGCTTCCAGATCGGTCGGCCTTCCACCACGTCATAGGCGGCATTCATCGCACTCATCATCAGGCGCACACCCGCCGAGGCGGTGTACAGCGCGATCACGATACCCACCGACAACAGGCCACCCTTGGATTGCTGCAACTGGTCGATCACCGGGTTGACCTGCTCCAGGGCCTGGGGCGGCAATACCAGTTCCGATTGCATGCGCAGCCAGGTGAAGAAGTCCGGCAGGTGCAGGAAACCGATCAGGGCAATCAGGAACAGCAGGAAGGGAAACAGCGAGAACAGCATCTGGTAGGCCAGCGCCGAGGCGTACGTAGGCATCTCGTCATCGAGGAACTCTGTGACAGTGCGCACCAGCACTTTGTGCAGGGGCAAGCCTTGTAATACCGGAAAAATCATAGCGTCTCCTTTCGCCGCAAAAAGTTGAGTTCGTGGGCGACTCAGGGGCCGTTTTCTACATCAAGGTAGCTTATTTGGCGACCTTGAAACAATTTCCAAACTTTAATCACTGCAGGTGACACAAAAACGGCCATCCGTGGATGGCCGTCGGGCTGCTGGAGTGCAGGCAGCCAGGTCGGGACTATTTGACCGCTTTCTTTACTGCGTCCTTGGTGTCGCCGACTGCTTTTTGCACTTCACCTTTCTTTTCCTGAACCACGCCTTCAGCCCGCAACTTGTCGTTGCCGGTGACTTTGCCAACACCTTGCTTGATGTTGCCTACGGCTTCGTTCGCCAAACCTTTTGCCTTATCCGATGTGCTACTCATGGTATTTCTCCTGGGAACAATCAAGGATTTTGGTCACTACGTAAACGTTGACCCTTGGCCTTTCCAGAGAGTTTCAATTATTTTTTCAGCGGCATTTCATCGCGCCGTACAGGTTTGGCTTTATGTTTTGCGGCCAACCCACGAGAATGCCGGGCACATCCAGGCGCAAGCGCTGGGTAACAGATCCCGTAGGAAGGTTATGAAACTCAATAAAGCACAGGCCATTGCCCGCAGAAACCAGGAACTGGGCGGTGCCGTACTCGGTGTCAACAACTGCCACTTCACCGACCTGGACCGCAAACGCAACATCTGGTGGTTCGACCTGCCGGTGGGCCGGATTGCCGTGGGCCAGTACGAGTGGATCCACTTGTTGATGCACAACGCCGAGAGCGACCAGTTGCTGCACCTGAAGGTGCCAACGGTGTTTCTGCGCGAGAAGCTGGAAGGCCTGGTGGTGCGCAATGCCGGCAAGCGCAAGCCGGAGATTACCCTGGAGCTGAGTGCCGACAAGGACTCGTTCCTCAAGGACGTACGCCCGGCCGGTGCCGGTGTGAGCTTCGCGCAGTTCGCACTGTAGGAATACGGTAAAACCTGTGGGAGCGGGCTTGCTCGCGAAAGCGGAGTGTCAGTCACCGATATGTCACTGACACTCCGCTTTCGCGAGCAAGCCCGCTCCCACATTTGGATTGCATTCCAAGTGGCCGGATCAGCGTTCAACAAAAAGCCCCGCATCTGCGGGGCTTTTTGTTGGGGCCGATTTACTTCTTCAAACCCAGCTTTTTCAGTTCTTCATCCCGCAGTTCGCGGCGCAGGATCTTGCCCACGTTGGTGGTCGGCAGCGCATCGCGGAATTCCACGGCCTTGGGCACCTTGTAGCCGGTGACGTTGGCGCGCATGTGCTCCATCACCTGGTCTTTGGTCAGGCTGGCACCCGGCTTGACCACGATGAAGATCTTGATGTGTTCCCCGGACTTCTCGTCCGGCACACCAATGGCCGCGCATTGCAGCACGCCCGGCAGGGTCGCCAGCACGTCTTCCAGCTCGTTGGGGTAGACGTTGAAACCGGAGACCAGAATCATGTCCTTCTTGCGGTCGACAATGCGCATGTAGCCATCCGGCTGGATGATCGCGATGTCACCGGTCTTCAGCCAGCCTTCGCTGTCGAGGATCTCGGCGGTGGCGTCTTCGCGCTGCCAGTAGCCCTTCATCACTTGCGGGCCCTTGACGCACAACTCGCCCACTTCACCCAGCGCCAGCTCGACGCCGTCATCGGTGATGACCTTGCACAGGGTCGACGGCACCGGAATGCCGATGGTGCCGATCTGGATGTTCTGGATCGGGTTCACGGTGGCCACCGGGCTGGTTTCGGTCATGCCGTAACCTTCGCAGATGGAGCAGCCGGTGACCGCTTTCCAGCGCTCGGCCGCCGCCAGTTGCAGGGCCATGCCGCCTGACAGGGTGACCTTCAGCGCCGAGAAATCCAGCTTGCGGAAGGCGTCGTTGTTGCACAGGGCAACAAACAGGGTGTTCAGGCCGACAAAGCCGCTGAACTTCCACTTCGACAGTTCCTTGACCATCGCCGACAGGTCGCGCGGGTTGCTGATCAGGATGTTGTGGTTGCCGATCAGCATCATCGCCATGCAATGAAAGGTGAAGGCATAGATGTGGTACAGCGGCAGCGGGGTAATCAGGATCTCGCAACCTTCATTCAGGTTGGAGCCCATCAGCGCCTTGCACTGCAGCATATTGGCGACGAGGTTGCGGTGGGTCAGCATCGCGCCCTTGGCCACGCCCGTGGTGCCGCCGGTGTATTGCAGCACGGCGACTTCGTCGCTGGCGGGGCTGACTTCGTTCACCGGCTGGCCGTGGCCCTTGGCCAATACGTCGTTGAACTTGATCGCCTTGGGCAAGTGATAGGCCGGGACCATCTTCTTCACGTACTTGATGACGCTGTTGATCAGCAGGCGCTTGAGCGGCGGCAACAGGTCGGCGACTTCGGTGACGATCACGTGCCGGACGGAAGTCTTGGGCACGACTTTTTCAGCCAGGTGCGCCATGTTGGCCAGGCAGACCAGGGCCTTGGCACCGGAGTCGTTGAATTGGTGTTCCATTTCCCGCGCGGTGTACAGCGGGTTGGTGTTGACCACGATCAAGCCGGCACGGATGGCACCGAATACGGCGACCGGGTATTGCAGGACGTTGGGCAGTTGCACGGCGATTCGATCACCGGGCTGCAAGTCGGTATGCTGTTGCAGGTAAGCGGCGAAGGCGCCGGACAGTTCGTACAGTTCACCGTAGGTGATTGTCTTGCCCAGGTTGCTGAAAGCCGGTTTGTTGGCGAAGCGTTGGCAGGACTGCTTCAGTACCGCCTGAATATTCGGATACTCGTCTGGATTGATTTCTGCAGCAATCCCGGCGGGGTACTTATCCTTCCAAAAGTCTTCGATCATGGAAGCCCACTCCTCAGCGACGCGAATTCATTCATCGCATTTGATGCGATTATTATTTGTTTGTTTTTGGGTGAGTCTGGCGGTTAAAAGCAGGCCAAGAGGTCACAAAGCGCGCCGAGAGTAGCAGCTTTGCCAAGGGCCGCCTAGAGCCAAAAGAGGCCCCTACGGTCATAAACATGACTCAAGAATATCTAATGGTCATTTTTAGAGCAAAGATTCTATAAGCCAAGAAAGGGCTCTGGAATGGGCTTCTACGCATTTAAACTGAATGAATAAAAACCAAATGTGGGAGCGGGCTTGCTCGCGAAAGCGCAGTGTCAGTCACAGGATATGTCGACTGGTATACCGCTTTCGCGAGCAAGCCCGCTCCCACATTTTTTGACCTTATTTCAAATCAGGCTATGTCGCGCAATTCGCGCCGCAGGATCTTGCCCACCGGCGTCATCGGCAACGACTCACGCAGCACAATATGCTTGGGCACCTTGTAGCCGGTGAAGTTGGCCTTGCAGTAGGTCTTCAGCTCTTCAAGGCTCACGCCTTGGGCACGGGCCACCACAAACAGCTTCACCGCCTCGCCGGTACGCTCGTCCGGTACGCCGATCACCGCGCAGCTGGCCACCGCCGGATGCGCCATCACCACGTCTTCGATCTCGTTGGGGTACACGTTGAACCCCGAGACGATGATCAGATCCTTCTTGCGATCAACGATGCGCACAAAGCCGTCCGGGTCGATCACCGCGATATCGCCGGTCTTGAGCCAGCCTTCGGCGTCCAGGGTCTCGGCAGTGGCCACCGGTTGCTGCCAGTAGCCCTTCATCACTTGCGGGCCCTTGATGCACAGCTCGCCCCGCTCGCCCAGCGGCAGCTCCGCGCCGTTGTCGTCGATGATCTTCATCGCCGTGCCCGGCACCGGAATGCCCACGGTACCCAGCTTCGATTTGCCGCCATAGGGGTTGGTGCTGGCCACCGGTGAGGTTTCGGTCAAGCCGTAGCCTTCACCAATCGCGCAGCCGGTCAGTTGCTGCCAGCGCTCGGCCGTGGCCTTGACCAGTGCGGTGCCGCCGGAGTTGGTGAGCTTGAGGTGGGAGAAATCCAGGCTCTTGAAGTCCGGGTGGTCCATCAAGGCCACAAACAGGGTGTTGAGCCCCAGCAGCCCGGTGAAGCGCCACTTTTTCAGCTCCTTGATAAAGCCGCCGATGTCCCGGGGATTGGTGATCAGTACGTTGTGGTTGCCCGATACCATCATGCACATGCAATTCGCGGTGAAGGCATAGATGTGGTACAGCGGCAGCGGCGCCACCATCACCTCCTGGCCTTCCTTGATCAGCGGATGGCCGTCGTCCCCCAGTTGCGACATGCACGCCCGCACTTGCTGCATGTTGGCCACCAGGTTGCCGTGGGTAAGCATTGCGCCCTTGGCCAGGCCGGTGGTGCCGCCGGTGTATTGCAGCACCGCGATGTCGTCGAGGGTCACCGGGTGGCGGTTGAGTGCCTGGCCGGCGCCCATGCGCAGGGCGCGCTTGAAGGAGATGGCTTGCGGCAGGTTATAGGCCGGGACCATCTTCTTCACCTTGTCGACCACGGTGTTGATCAGCCAGCCCTTGGCGGCAGGCATGAAGTCGCCCATCTTCGCTTCGATCAGGTATTCGATCTCGGTGTCCTTGCTGACTTCTTCAACCCGCGAGCCAAACAGGTTCAGGTACACCAGCGCACGAATGCCGGCATCCTTGAATTGGTGACGCATTTCCCGCGGGGTGTACAACGGGTTGGTGTTGACCACGATCAGCCCGGCGCGCAGGGCGCCGAACACGGCAATCGGATAATGCAGGACGTTGGGCATCTGCACGGCAATGCGGTCACCCGGCTTGAGGTCGGTGTGCCACTGCAGGTAACCGGCGAACGCGGCGCTGCGCCGATCCAGCTCGGCGTAGGTCAGGGTGATCCCCATGTTGCTGAACGCCGGACGATCGGCAAAGGTCTTGCAGGAACGCTCGAAGACTTCGATCACCGATTTATAGGCTGTGAGGTCGATCTCGTTGGGAACCCCGGCTGCGCGTTTGTCATTCCAGAAATCAGGTTGCATTATTCTTGTCCTCTTACCTGAGTGGTCCGGCCGCTTTTGATGTTGCGATGAAAGCGGAGCTTTGGGGACGTTAGCAGCTATGGTCAATCAGGCAAATACAACAAGATGCGTCATTGATTGTGTGAATCTCCCCGCCAAGGCCAGCGCTGATCCAGCGGCCTGCGGTGAATGAGCTATACACTGCAACGACCCTGAGCAAAGGAAGCGCCATGAACCACACCACTTTCTGGCTGACCGCGAATGACCGCAGTCGGGTGTACGTCAACCAGTGGCTGCCGGACGGGCCGCCCAAGGCGCTGATCATGCTGGCCCACGGCATGGCCGAGCACAGTGGCCGCTATGCCCGCCTGGCCCAGGCGTTGTGCGATGCCGGCTACGGCCTGTACGCCCCCGACCAGCGCGGCCACGGGCGTACCGCCGACGAGGGCACCCTGGGGCTGTTCGCCGAGAAAGACGGCTGGAACAAGGTGGTGGGCGACCTGGCGAGCCTCAACCAGCATATCGGCCAGCAGGCGCCGGGGGTGCCGATCATCCTGCTGGGCCACAGCATGGGCAGCTACATTGCCCAGGCGTACCTGCTGCACCACAGCGCGAGCCTTAACGGGGCGATTCTCAGCGGCTCGAATTTCCAGCCGGTGGCGCTGTACGGCGCGGCCAAGGTGATTGCCCATGTCGAACGCCTGCGCCAGGGGTTGCGCGGGCGCAGTGCGCTGATTGATTTCCTGTCATTTGGATCGTTCAACAAGGCGTTCAAACCCAATCGCACCGCTTTCGACTGGCTCAGCCGTGACCCGGCCGAGGTCGACAAGTACGTCAGCGACCCGCTTTGCGGCTTCCGTTGCACCAACCAGCTGTGGATCGACCTGCTGGGCGGCTTGCAGCAAATCAGCAAAGCGTCCAATCTCGCTCAGATAGACCCGGGGCTGCCCATCCTGATAATGGGCGGTGAATGTGATCCGGTCAGTGAAGGCAAGCGTCTCAAAAGTCTGGCCAATGCGTTGCGTGAAGCCGGCTGCCAGCACCTGGAGCTGAGCATTTACCCACAGGCGCGCCACGAATTATTCAACGAAACCAACCGTGATGCGGTCACAGCCGACGTGCTGACGTGGCTGGCCCAGGCAGCAGTGCTGCGCCGCCCTACTCACTGCGAATGATTTTTCGTTTAAAATCAATATATTAAGATTTCTGATTAGCCACAGGATGCACCAACTGATGACCCAGGTTACCAACACGCCTTACGAAGCCCTCGAAGTCGGCCAGACCGCCAGCTACAGCAAGACCGTCGAAGAGCGCGATATCCAGTTGTTCGCGGCAATGTCCGGCGACCACAACCCGGTGCATCTGGACGCCGAATTCGCCAAGGCGACCATGTTCAAGGAGCGCATTGCCCACGGCATGTTCAGCGGCGCCCTGATCAGCGCGGCGGTTGCGTGCGAGTTGCCTGGGCCCGGCACGATATACATCGGCCAGCAAATGACCTTCCAGAAGCCGGTCAAAATCGGCGACACCCTGACCGTGCGTCTGGAAATCCTCGAGAAGCTGCCGAAATTCCGCGTGCGTATCGCCACCCGCGTATTCAACCAGCGCGATGAACTGGTGGTGGATGGCGAAGCCGAGATCCTCGCGCCACGCAAGCAGCAGACCGTGACCCTGACCGAACTGCCGGCCATCAGCATCGGTTGAACGAATGCCCATGAAAAAGCCCCGCATCTGCGGGGCTTTTTTATTCAGGCGGGGCTCAAGACTGAGCGCGAGCCTGGTTACGCAGGGCTTTCACCTGGTCGTGGTTGCGTTGCGCGCCGTGGAACTGACGCTCTACCAGGTCACGAATGCCCAGCAGGTTGTGCTTGTTGATCTTCTCGATCGCTTCTTTGTAAGCCTTCAGTGCGTGGTCTTCACCGCGCTCGGCTTCGTTCAGCACGGCTTCTTCGTCTTTACCGGTCACCATCGACTTCACGTCGACCCAACCACGGTGCAAGGCACCGGCGACGCTGCCGGAATCTTCCGGATCGCCACCCAGTGCTCTTACTGCGGTCTGCAGTTCGGCAGCGGCGGTACCGCAATCAACGGAACGTTTGGCAAACAGGGCTTTGAGTTCTGGGTGCTTGATGTCTTCTGCGCAGGTCTTGAAGCCTTCCTGGCCGTCTTTGCTGGTCTCGATCAGGTCGTTGAGTACGGAGATCGATTCTTTGTTGATATCAGTCATTTTTCAATTCCTTCGCGGGTTAAGAAACGTGTATTAGTAATTGCAGCGCCCGTGCCAGCTTTTGAAAAACAATTTATTACTTAAATTTCAATAAGTTAGCCAATACACAAAAATCTGTATCCGCTTTATTTGCATGATCTGTCATTTGGCCTCCATGCAGAATGCCTGTATTTTCCAAGGCATCGACTCAAACACCTGAAGCCGCAATGAACCCTGAAAAACTTGAACTGCTGATCACCCGCGAAATGCCCTTCGGCAAGTACAAGGGCCGGATCATTGCCGACTTGCCCGGCCCCTACCTGAACTGGTTCGCCCGTGAAGGTTTCCCCCACGGCGAACTGGGCGGGTTGCTGGCCCTGATGCAGGAAATCGACCACAACGGTTTATCCGAACTGCTGGAACCCCTACGCGCCAAGCACGGCAAGCCCGCCCCTCGTCATTAATAGAGCACGCACATGGACAGTACCCGCGACGAACAACACTGGCACGCCATCGCCCAGCGCTACGACCTGGAGCCTGGCCCGATCAACCTCGAAAACGGTTACTTCGGGCGCATGAGCCGCGCGGTACTTGAGCAGTATCAGGACAACGTCGCCTTCATCAACCGCAGCAACTCGATCCATGTGCGCCAGCGTTTCGAGCAGGGCGAAAACGTCGAGATCCGTAACCAGTTGGCGCAGTTGATGGACGCCGATCCTGAAGCCATCGCCCTCACCCGCTGCGCCTCGGATGCGTTGCAGTCGCTGATCCGCAACTACAACCGCTTGCAGCCCGGCGACCAGGTGCTGATCAGCGACCTGGAGTACGACACCGTCAAGGGCGCCATGCGCTGGCTGGCGCAGAATCGCGGCGTAGAAGTGATCGAGATTGCCCACGAACACCCGGCCAGTTTCGACAGCCTGGTGCAGACGTATCGCGATGCGTTCCTGCGCTATCCCCGCCTGAAACTGCTGGCACTGACCTACGTCACTCACCGCACAGGGCTGGTGATGCCGGTGGAGGCGATTGCCGGCGCTGCCAGGGAACATGGAATTGATGTGATCCTCGATGGCGCCCATGCGCTGGGGCAGATCGAGTTCAACCTGGCACAGTTGGGTATCGCGTTTGCCGGTTTCAACCTGCACAAGTGGATCGGTGCGCCGTTGACCCTGGGCTTTATTTATATCGACCCGCAACGGTTGGCGGACATTGATCCGGACATGGGTGAGTTTCACTATCCGGTGACCGATGTACGTGCCCGCACGCCGTACAGCACGCCGAATTTCCCGGCGTTGATGACCTTGCCGCTGGTGTTCGAAGAGCATCGTTTGCTGGGTGGATCCAGAGCCAAGGGCGCCCGCCTTAATTACCTGCGGGATTTGTGGGTGAGTGAGGTGCGGCAGTTGCCGGGAATTGAAGTGCTGACGCCCGACGATCCACGGCTGTATTGCGCGATTACGTCGTTCAAGTTCACTCATCAGCCGGATCAACAGGTGATGGCGGACCGACTGCTCAAGGAATACAACCTCTTCACCACAACCCGCAGCGGGGCTTCGTTCGGCAGTTGTATTCGGGTGACACCAGGCTTTTTGACGTCAGCGGCGGACATTCATGCGCTGATCAAAGCCATCACCGAACTGAGCGCGATATCACTGTAGGAGCGAGCTTGCTCGCGAAGGTCGTTAACGATGACACGGGAAACCTGACACCCAGCGGTGCTCTCGGTTTTTTCGCGAGCAAGCTCGCTCCTACAGTGGGAGTGGGCCATTTTCCGCAGGCAAAAAAAAGCGGCACACCGACCAAGTGCACCGCAAAAATGCCGTAGAACACAGCAACAACGATTCGGTAAATCCAATCAGTCCAGCAGGGCCAGCGCCTCGGCGGTGGTTTCCTGGATGCGTGCCCAGTCGCCGTTCTTGACCCACTCCGGATCAAGCATCCAGCTACCGCCCACGCACATCACATTTTTCAACGCCATGTAGCTCTTGATGTTGGCCGGGCCAACCCCGCCAGTCGGGCAGAATTTCACTTCGCCAAACGGACCGCCCAGGGCCTTGATCGCCGCCACGCCACCGCTGACTTCAGCCGGAAACAGCTTGAAGCGGCGATAACCCAGGCCATAACCTTCCATGATCCCGGAGGCATTGCTGATGCCCGGCAACAGCGGAATCGAGCTGTGTACCGAGGCTTCCAGCAGGTCACGGGTAATCCCGGGAGTGACGATAAATTGCGAACCGGCCACTTCGGCCGCTTCCAGCATATGACGATCCAGCACGGTACCGGCACCGGTGCACAGCTCCGGACGCTGCTCACGCAGTACCTGGATGGCCTTGAGGCCGAACTGCGAACGCAGGGTCACTTCCAGTGCGGTCAAACCACCGGCTGCCAGGGCATCGGCCAGCGGCAGGATGTCCTGTTCGCGGGCAATGGTGATCACCGGCAGGATCCGCGCCTTGGCGCAGAGGCTGTCGATCAAGGCAACTTTGTCCGCCATGGAAACGGTAGGTTGAGGGCTGTTCATCGCGGCTGATCCTTGGCTCATGGGCACCAGTAAATCTCTAGAGTAGGTTGCAAAAACGCGCGTATCGGCATGGCAGCAACGTCGTCACTGGCCAGCGCGGCGCTCAAGGTGGTCAATTTCGAGCTGCCGGAAATCGACAGCACGGTGTAGTGGGCGGTGGCCAGCAGCGCGCGACTCATGGTCAGGCGCTGGTGCGGCACGGTCGGCGCCAGCATCGGCCAGCAACGACGGCTGCCGTCCGGCTTCAACGCTTCAGCCAGGTTCGGGCTGTTGGGGAACAGCGACGCGGTGTGGCCGTCGTCGCCCATGCCCAGTACCAGCACATCAATCGCCGGCAACTCGGCCAGCAGGCGATCGGCCTGCTCGGCAGCGTCGTCAAGGGTGGCGGCGACGCTGTACAGGCTCAGGAACTTGGCCTTGGCCGCCGGGCCTTGCAGCAAATACTTCTTCAACAGGCCGGCATTGCTGTCGGCATGTTCCACCGGCACCCAGCGCTCGTCGGCCAGGGTGATGGTCACCTTGGACCAGTCCAGGCCTTGCTTGGCGAGGTTCTGGAAGAACGCCACCGGGCTGCGGCCGCCGGACACCACCAGGGTCGCTTCGCCACGGGCACTGATGGCCGCGCGCAGTTGTTCGGCCACGTCATTGGCCAAGCCATCCGCCAGCAGCACCGGGTTGCGGTACTCATGGGCAGTCACGCCCTGAGGCAGTTTCAAATCAGATATCGCCATACCAAGACCTCCCGTCCCGCGTGATCAGTGCAATCGAGCTCATTGGCCCCCAGGACCCCGCCGCGTACGGCTTGGGCGCATCACCGGATTTTTTCCACCCGGCGATCAACTGGTCACACCACTTCCACGCAGCTTCGATTTCATCTTTGCGCACAAACAGGTTCTGGTTGCCACGCATTACTTCCAGCAACAGCCGCTCGTAGGCATCGGGAATCCGTGCGCTGCGATAGGTGTCGGAAAAATTCAGTTGCAGCGGGCCGCTGCGCAGTTGCATGCCCTTGTCCAGGCCCTGCTCCTTGGTCATCACGCGCAAGGAAATCCCTTCGTCCGGTTGCAGGCGGATGATCAGTTTGTTGCTGATCTGCAAGCGCTGCTCCGGGGCGAAGATGTAGTGGGACGGTTCCTTGAAGTGGATGACGATCTGCGACAGTTTTTGCGGCATGCGCTTGCCGGTACGCAGGTAGAACGGCACCCCGGCCCAACGCCAGTTACGGATATCGGCACGCAGGGCGACGAAGGTCTCGGTGTCGCTCTGGGTGTTGGAGTTCTCTTCTTCCAGGTAACCCGGTACCGGCTTGCCGGCGCTGTAGCCGGCGATGTATTGGCCACGCACCACCTGGGTGGTCAGGCCGTCCGGGCTGATGGGCGCCAGGGCCTTGAGCACCTTGACCTTCTCGTCCCGAATACTGTCGGCAGACAGGTCGGCCGGCGGGTCCATGGCGATCAGGCACAGCAGCTGCAGCAGGTGGTTCTGGATCATGTCCCGCAGCTGCCCGGCCTTGTCGAAATAGCCCCAGCGACCTTCGATGCCTACTTGCTCGGCCACGGTGATTTCCACGTGGGAGATGTAGTTCTGGTTCCACTGGGTTTCAAACAGGCTGTTGGCAAAACGCAAGGCGATCAGGTTCTGGACGGTCTCTTTGCCCAGGTAGTGGTCGATGCGGTAGGTGCGGTTTTCCGGGAAGAACTGCGCCACGGCGTCGTTGACCTTGCGCGAGGAATCCAGGTCCGAGCCGATGGGTTTTTCCAGGACCACGCGGGTATTTTCCGCCAGGCCGACCTTGGACAGGTTCTCGCAGATCGCGCCATACACCGCCGCCGGGGTAGCGAAGTAGGCGATCAGGCGTTGTTCGGTGCCGGCGTTCTCTGCCAGGGCGACGTAGTCATCGGCCTTCAGGAAGTCGACATGCAGGTACGTCAGGCGGGCCAGGAAACGCTGGGCGACGGTTTCGTCCAGTTCCTTGCCAACGTAACCACGCAATTCTTTTTCAATGTGGGCCAGGTGCTGTTGCTCGGAACCGGCCTCACGGGCCAGGGCCAGGATGCGCGTGTCTTCGTGCAGCAGGCCCGCACCATCGAGTTGATAGAGGGCAGGAAATAACTTGCGCAGCGCCAGATCACCCAAGGCGCCAAACAGGGCAAAGGTGCAGGGTTCTACGGTTATCGAAGGCATGATGTTTGTTCTTTTATCAAGTTAAGCTACAAATACCTTTTTTTAAGGCATCACTCAAGGAAAAATGTAGTAATAACCACAACATTTTCCCGAAAAACGTATTCCGAGTGGTGGTGTTCAACTACCCTCAGTAGGATAGGCCACCGCAAAGGGCCGCTCGTCGATTGGTTGACGACCCTTATTTGCATCGTCGCCCTAAGGAAACATGAATGGACCGCGTGCGAAATCTACTGGAACAGATCCAGAAACGCCTCGAAGAACTGAACAAGGCTGAACGTAAAGTCGCCGAGGTCATCCTGCTCAACCCGCAGCAGGCGACCCGCTTCTCTATCGCCGCCCTCGCCCAGGCCGCTTCGGTCAGCGAACCTACAGTGAACCGCTTCTGCCGCTCGTTCGGCGTGAGTGGTTACCCTGAACTTAAATTGCAGCTGGCGCAAAGCCTGGCCAGTGGCGCGGCGTATGTCAGCCGCGCGGTGGAGGCCGATGATAACCCGGAGGCCTACACCCAGAAGATCTTCGGCAGTGCCATCGCGTCCCTCGACAGCGCCTGCCAGGCCCTGGACCCGAACCTGATCAGCAAGGCCGTCGACCTGCTGATCCAGGCTCGGCAGATCCACTTCTTCGGCCTGGGTGCTTCGGCGCCGGTGGCCATGGACGCGCTGCACAAGTTTTTCCGTTTCAACCTGTCGGTCACGGCCCACGCCGATGTGCTGATGCAGCGGATGATCGCCTCGGTGGCCCACACCGGGGAGTTGTTCGTGATCATTTCCTACACCGGGCGTACCCGTGAACTGGTGGAAGTAGCACGTATTGCGCGGGAAAACGGCGCCTCGGTGCTGGGCGTGACCGCCGAAAATTCGCCGCTGGCCAAGGCCAGTACGGTGAGCCTGAACATTCCGTTGCCGGAAGACACCGACATCTACATGCCGATGACCTCGCGGATCATTCAGTTGACGGTGCTGGATGTACTGGCGACGGGCATGACCTTGCGTCGCGGAGTGGATTTCCAGCCGCACTTGCGCAAGATCAAAGAGAGCTTGAACGACAGCCGGTATCCGGTTGGGGATGAATTCAACTAGGCCCGAATCAGGCCCGAATCTACTGTGAATGTGCCGGCCTCTTCGCGAGCAAGCCCGCTCCCACATTCGACTGCATTCCAAAAGTGGAACTCGGTCTAATGTGGGAGCGGGCTTGCTCGCGAAAGCGGCATCAGCAACACCGGAACATCCGGATCAAGCCCCCGCCCTCGCCTGCAAACTCAAATGCGCCCGCTCCCCCGGCGCCAGGCTCGCAGCAGCCATCGCCGACTCCACACACACAAACCCCGCAGCCTCGTTGAAGCTCACCCCCAGCAACGGTCGACTCCCCGGGTGCCACACCACCGTGTCGGCACTCTCGCCGGTGTCGATGCACAATTCGCGCTGCCAGGCATGGTCCTTGAGGTGCAGTTCGCCGTCGTGCTGGAACACCCGCTGACACCCACCATCGACACGCAACTCACCTTCCTGCTGGCACGCCTGGCGATTCAGCTGGTCGTAGCCCTGCGCGCCATCGAGCCCAGACAGCGCTATCTCACCAACATTGCCAATCCGCCAATAAGCGTGCAAAGCATGGCTCAATTGGCACGGCAGCTCGTCCTGGTGCTCGGTGGCCAGGCGCAGCTCCAGGGTTTCCCCCAGGTGTGCATGCAGGTCCACCTGCCAGTCGCATAGCTGCAATTGCCAGTGCAAACGCACGCCGGCGTCGCCGGTGCTGCTGTCCAGCAATTTCCAGTCGATCAGCCGTGCCCAGCCATGGGACGGCCAGGCGTTTTCGCTGGGATGGCGGCCATACCACGGCCAACACACAGGCACGCCGCCACGGATGGCGCCGACCTGCGGCCACTTGGCCGCGCACCACAGCCAGGGCTTCTGACCCGTGGGCTGAAAGTGCAGCAATTGCGCGCCCTGGCGACTGAACACCGCCTGGCAGAGCGGGTGATCAATCACCAGCACATCGCGCATCTGAAAGCGTTCCCAGGCGAATACCGGCCGCTCGCGCAAGGATTTGAAAAAGCGTTGCAGCGGATGCTCATGCATGTGCCACGGTCCTGAATATCTTTGCAGGCGCTGGCTTGCCTGCGATGGCATCGCCTCGGTGTGGCAGATACACCGCGGGGCGCGCATCGCAGGCAAGCCAGCTCCCACACAAAAAAAAGCGGATAGCCATGGCTACCCGCAAAATGCGCACAGAGAGAAGGAGCTTATCGCAACAACGTTAGAACGTAGACTGAATTTTCAGGCCCGCTACCACCGCGTTGTCGACTTGCTTAACACCACCTGGGTTGGCGATGTATTGCAGGTTGGGACGCACGGTCAGCCAGTTGGTGACGTGGATGCCGTAGTTCAGTTCGACGTTGTATTCGGTGTTGCGCAGCGGCGCGTAACCCGCTTCGCTGTAATCGGTGAAACCGTTGGCCTCGTTATACAGCTCGGCGTTTTTCTTCACGTCGCTGTTGGCATGGATACGGGACACACCGATACCCACGTCATCCTTGGTACGGGCGTCGAATGGGCCTTTGTACACAAGCATCACCGACTGGTAGTTGTCGACCAGGTTGGTGTCTTTGTCGTGGAAGGTGGCGTTGGCCGCGATGTTCAAGCCGCGGGAAGCGTCGCCATTGTGGGTAGTGAGTTGCTGTTGCACGACGCCCCAATAGCCGGTTTTGCTGCTGCGCACACGGTAGGCTGCCCCAGTGGTGGCTGCATCGTTGCCATTGACATCTTTAAGTACGTCGTTGGCGTCCGCGGCGCTCTTGTAGTAACCCACACGGTATTCACCCGGCAGGCCATTGACCTTAGGCGACCAGACCAACTCCACCGGAATCACGGTGCCCTTGGTGCCGCTGCCGCTGAGCTTGAAGCCGTTGCCGTGCTCCAGTTGCGACGGGTTCTGGTTGTATGCACCGATTTGCGCATACAGTTCAGGCGTGATGTTGTACTTCACGCGAATAGCCGCCTGGGCGACTGGCCAGTTGTACCAGGTGTTTACATAGTTACCGACCTGGGAGCCGCAGAACGACAGGTTCTGGAAGTCGCACGGGAAGGTGTTGAAGTCTTCGCCTTCACCGAAGTAACCGAGCTTCACGTCCAGCTTGTTGTCGAACATCTGGTGCTGAACCCAGAACTGGGTCAGACGCACCATGTGGCCTCGGCCGTCGACTTCTTGAGACGAACTCAAGGTGCCGGCACGCGGGTCACCGATACGGTCGTTGGAGATGTTTGCGCCATTACGATTGGTCAACTGGATCTTGGCCTGGGTGTTGTCCCAGCCCCACAGCTTTTGCAGGTCCAGTGCCACGCCCAGACCGAACTGGTCAGCGTAACGGGCAGTCTTGTCGTTGTTGTAGCCGCCGCCAAGGTTGCCACCGACTTCACCGACGTAATCCGCCTTGATGTCGATACCTTGCTCGATCAGTTTGGTACGTTCGCCGCCCCAATCACCGGTCATCCACTTGGAGTCGGCGCTGAACGCGTCGTCCGCCATCGCATTGGCGGACAGTACCAGGGCTGCTGCTGCTGACAGTTGGCAGAACAACCGGGTGTTGTTGTGGTGCTTTTTCATCCCTACATCCTCGTCTTTATTGTTATTAACTGTTTTTATCTAACGCGGTTTACTTCTTTGTGAGAGCAGGACTCTCACAAAAGCCCCTACACATCATTTGAAACTTCAGCGTCCCTTGAATTGAGCGACGTTGTCGGCACGGTCCTGGGCAGGCAACGAAGCGGCAGTGCCCAGGCGCTCGCCGGTCTTGGCGTCGAACAGCAACACCTTGGCCGGGTCGAACTGCAAGGTCAGGGTCTCGCCCACTTGCGGCGCCACATCGGGCGCCAGGCGGCAGCAGACCTTGGTGTCATTGATTTGCACGAACACCAGGGTGTCCGGACCGGTCGGCTCGGTGACTTGCACCTCGGCCCGAATGGTCGGCGCGCCGGTGGCTTCGGCGGCGGCCAGCACGATCTGCTCCGGGCGCAGGCCCAGGATCACTTCGCGGTCTTCAAGACCGGCATCGTTCATGTTCAACGGCAATTCACAGCGGGCCTGGCCGCTGTCCAGCAGCGCCACCAGGCGGCCGTCCTTGCGTTGCAGGCGCAGTGGAATGAAGTTCATCGGCGGCGAACCGATGAAGCTCGCCACGAACAGATTGGCCGGGTCGTTGTAGATCTCTTTCGGCGTGCCGAACTGCTGGATGATGCCGTCCTTCATGACCGCCACTTTGTCGCCCAGGGTCATCGCTTCGATCTGATCGTGGGTGACGTAGACGGTGGTGGTTTTCAGACGCTGGTGCATCAGTTTCATTTCGGTACGCATCTCGACCCGCAGCTTGGCGTCGAGGTTGGACAGCGGTTCGTCGAACAGGTAGATCTTCGGGCGACGCGCCAGTGCCCGGCCCATGGCCACACGTTGTTGCTGGCCACCGGAGAGCTGGCCCGGCTTGCGATTGAGCAGGTGCTCGATCTGCAGCAGCTTGGCCACTCGCGCCACTTCTTCATCGATCGCCGCCTGGGGCATCTTGCGAATCTTCAGGCCGAATTCGATGTTCTCGCGCACGCTCATGGTCGGGTACAGCGCGTAGGACTGGAACACCATGGCGATGTCACGATCCTTGGGGCTCATGCCGCTGACGTCCTGGTCGCCGATCATGATCGCGCCACCGGTGATGTTTTCCAGGCCGGCAATGCAATTCATCAAGGTCGATTTGCCGCAACCCGAAGGGCCGACCAGGATCAGGAACTCACCTTCCTTGATCGACAGTTCGATGTTCTTCAGGGTGTCCGGCAGACCGGTACCGTAGGTCTTGTTTACGTTACGAAGTTCGAGCGTTGCCATGATTACCCCTTGACCGCGCCGGCCGTCAGGCCGCGCACGAAATACTTGCCTGCGACCACATAGACCAGCAGGGTCGGCAGCCCGGCGATCATCGCCGCCGCCATATCAACGTTATATTCCTTGACCCCGGTACTGGTGTTGACCAGGTTGTTCAGCGCCACCGTGATGGGCTGCGAATCACCGCTGGAGAACACCACGCCGAACAGGAAGTCGTTCCAGATCTGCGTGAACTGCCAGATCAGGCACACCATGATGATGGGTGTCGACATCGGCAGGATGATCAGGCGGAAGATCGTGAAGAACCCCGCGCCATCCAGGCGAGCCGCCTTCACCAGTGCATCGGGAATGCTGACGTAGTAGTTACGGAAGAACAGTGTAGTAAACGCCAGTCCGTAGACGATGTGCACGAACACCAGGCCCGTGGTGGTACTGGCCAGGCCCATCTTGCCGAGGGTGAACGAGGCTGGCAGCAGCACGGTCTGGAACGGCAGGAAGCAGCCGAACAGCAACAGGCCGAAGAACAACTGCGAACCACGGAAGCGCCACATCGACAGCACGTAGCCGTTCAACGCACCGATGGCGGTGGAGATCAGTACCGCCGGAACGGTGATCTTGATCGAGTTCCAGAAGTAGCCGTCAACCGTGGCCCAGGCTTTCACCCAGCCGATGCCGGTGATCACGGTGGGCCAGCTCAGCAGGTTGCCGGTGCTGATGTCTTCCGGGGTCTTGAAGCTGGTGAGCAACATGACCACCAACGGCACCAGGTACAGCAGGACAGCGAGAATCAGCACCGCGTAGATCGCGACGCGGCTCAGGCTGATGGCAGGTTTGCCAGCAAGACTAGTCATTGCGCTTGGTCCTCAGCTCGGAGTACAGGTAAGGCACGATGATTGCGAGAATCGCACCGAGCATCAGAATCGCACTGGCCGAACCCATGCCCATCTGGCCGCGGCTGAAGGTGAAGGAGTACATGAACATCGCTGGCAGGTCGGAGGAGTAACCCGGACCACCCGCCGTCATGGCCGCCACCAGGTCGAAGCTCTTGATCGCGATATGCGCCAGGATCATTACCGCACTGAAGAACACCGGGCGCAGGCTTGGCAGCACCACTTTCCAGTAGATGCGCGGCATGCTCGCGCCGTCGATCTGCGCCGCACGGATGATCGATTGATCAACACCGCGCAGGCCGGCGAGGAACATCGCCATGATGAAGCCCGAGGCTTGCCACACAGCAGCGATCACCAGGCAATACACCACACGGTCCGGGTCGATCAGCCAGTCCAGGCGAAAGCCTTCCCAGCCCCAGTCACGCAGCAGTTTGTCCAGGCCCATGCCTGGGTTGAGCAGCCATTTCCAGGCGGTACCGGTGACGATCATCGAGAGCGCCATCGGGTACAGGTAAATGGTGCGGATAAAACCTTCGCGACGGATTTTCTGGTCGAGGAAAATCGCCAGGGTCACGCCGATCACCAGGGTGATGCCGATGAACATGCCACCGAACACCGCGAGGTTCTTGCTCGCGACCCACCAGCGGTCGTTGTCGAACAAGCGCACGTATTGCGCCAGACCTACGAATTTGTAGGTCGGCAGGAAAGTCGAGTTAGTGAACGACAGCACGAACGTCCACAGGATGTAGCCATAGAAGCCCACCAGAACGATGAACATGCTCGGCGCCAGCACCAGTTTGGGTAGCCAGCGCTGCAGTGCATCGAACGGCGAGGCTTTGCTGAACACAGCAACAGAACTCATGGGAAAATCCAGTACAGGGAAAAAGGACTACAGGAACATGCCTTGTGGGGGTTAGGGGTCCCCCCACAAGGCCATTCGGTACTAACCGTTACTTGGCCGACTTGATCGCTGCCGCGAGTTTCTTCGCGGTATCGGCAGGGTCAGCTTTCGGGTCATTGATGTAGTTGGTCACGACATCAAAGAACGCGCCTTGTACCGCCAGCGTGGTTGCCATGTTGTGGGCCATGCTTGGTTGCAGGCCGCCAGTCTTGGCATCCGCCAGGAAGTCCTTGGCAGCAGTCTGGGCGCAGGAGTCGAAGCCGTATTTGCCCATGTCTTGCAACATGTCGATACGAACCGGGATCGAGCCCTTGTTGATGCTGAAGACTTTCTGGAAGTTTTCGCTCAGCACGACCTTGGCGATGTCCTGCTGACCGGCAGCAGTGCCTTTGTCTTTCTGCTTGAAGGCTGCGAGGGAGTCGATGTTGTAGGTGAAGGCCTTGTCGGTGCCCGGGAAGGCTACGCACTCGTAGTCTTTGCCGGCGACTTTCTTGGCGGCGGTCCATTCACTCTTGGCCCAGTCACCCATGATCTGCATGCCGGCCTTGCCGTTGATGACCTTGGCGGCTTCCAGGTTCCAGTCCTGGCCTTTGCCGTCGGCGTCCATGTAGGTCGCGACTTTCTTCAGCTCGGTCAGGGACTTGATCATTTCAGGGCCGGTCAGGGCTTTTTCGTCGAGGTCGACCAGGGCTTTCTTGTAACCGTCAGCCCCCATGACCGAGAGCACGACCGCTTCGAAGACGGTGCTGTCCTGCCAAGGCTGGCCGCCGTGGGCGAGCGGAATGAAGCCCGCGGCCTTGAGCTTGTCGCCCGCTGCGTAGAATTCTTCGAGAGTGGTCGGGTTCTTGGTGATACCGGCTTTCTTGAACACTTCCGGGTTGATCCACAGCCAGTTCACGCGGTGAATGTTCACCGGCACGGCCACGTAGTTACCTTCGTACTTCACGGTATCGGAGACTTTCTTGTCCAGCAGGCTATCCCACTTCTCTTCTTTGGCGGGTTCCTTCAGGACGTCGGTGTCGAGCAGCCCGGTGGACGCCCATTCCTGGATGTCGGGGCCTTTGATCTGGGCCATGCCTGGCGGGTTGCCAGCAACGGCGCGGCTTTTCAGTACGGTCATGGCAGTGGAACCGCCACCGCCGGCGACGGCACCGTCTTTCCAGGTGAAACCGTCTTTTTCAACTTGGGCCTTCAGGACATCTACTGCCGCTTTCTCGCCACCCGAGGTCCACCAATGCACAACTTCAACCGTCCCTTTCGAGTCGGCGGCAAAAGCACTGAGGGGAAACAACGAGGCAACGGAAATAGCTACGGCGAGGCGACTGATCGCTTTCATCTGAGTACCTTTTTTCTTGTTGTTATGCATGCAAGTCGGTGCTTGCGCTGCAAACGAGTTTAAACAGGGATTTTTCAGGTGCAGGTAACAAAGGGACGCCAAAATGTCACCACTTGGTGACATAGCGCCCGGTGGCCACGGCACTGGCCATGCTCGGTGACAAGGGTAGACCCGGCAGCAAGACAGACTGCCAGGCGTGGTAGAGGTCCGGTTTGCCACCCCAGATTTTCGCGCTGGGCTGGTTTTTCGGGCTCAGTTCGTGGTGCCAGCTGCCGTGGGTGCGGTCAATGAAACGGGTTTCACAGAACTCCCAGAAGCGCCGGTACCAGGTTTCGTAATGCAGCTCGCCGGTGCGTTTGAGCAGCGCCTGGGCAGCGGCACTGGCTTCGCAATGGGTCCAGTGCAGGCGCTCGCGCACCACGGGGCGCTGGCTCCAGTCGAGGGTGTAGACAATGCCGGGGGCGCCGTCGACGGCCCAGGCGTATTCACAGGCGCTGGCGAACAGGCCCTTGGCGTCGGTCACTAGCCACTCAGGGGTGACGAGCCCGGCATCCAGGCGCGCAGCCTCAAGGTGCAACACCAGTCGCGCCCATTCGAAGCCGTGGCCGGGGGTGATGCCGTAGGGACGAAAACCATCGGCCGGGTTGTCTTCGTTGTAACCACGCAGGGGTTGCCAATGGCTGTCGAAATGCTCGATCACCATGTCCCGGTTTTGCGCCGCATGGGTATGAATAATCCGCTCGACGATGCGCAGTGCCCGGTCCAACCAGCGGGTTTCACCGGTGACATCGGCCAGGGCCAGGAAGGCTTCAGTGGCGTGCATGTTGCTGTTGGCGCCGCGATAGGCTTCTACCCCGCTCCAGTCCTGGGCGAAGGACTCGAGCATCGCGCCCTCCTCTTCGTTCCAGAAGTACTGGTCGATGATGTGGATCGCGTCGTTGAGCAAGGTTTGCGCGCCGGGCGCGCCGGCCACTACTGCGGAGCTGGCGGCCAGGGCGACAAAGGCGTGCAGGTAGGCGGCCTTGCCGGTGTTGCCGTCGCGGGCGTCGGGCGTGGCGAACCAACCGCCGTGCCGGGCATCGCGCAGCGGGCCGCTGAGGGCCACGACGCCGTGTTCCACCAGGTCGGCATAACCTGGCAGGCCCAGGCCATGGGCCATGGCAAAGCTATGGGTCATGCGGGCGGTGTTCATGGTTTCGGCGACGGCATCGGGCGGCAGGACGCCTTGATCGTCGAGGTTGCCGAAGCCGTCAGGCAGCCTGGAAGCCTTGGCGAATGACAGCAGGCGCTGGCCTTCAGTGGCAAGCCAGGCGTGATGGGCAGGTGCGTTCAGCCAACTACTGGCAGGCAGTGGTTGCGTGGTCATGATTAGCCCTTTTTATTATGTGCGGGATGACGGGAGTCTAAACAAGGGCGGCGCGAGGGCAAGTAACGAAGGAGACGGGAAATGTCACCGATTGGTGACATTGATTGTGCCAGGGCCTGCAGGCGTCATGTGTAGTGACGCCTGCAGCACCTCACATCACTGCTGCCCGAGAGGGGTGATCCGGGCCGGCTGGTTGATCTGCTGCTGCAGGTTCTGCACCTGGCTTTGCAAGGCAGTGACGTTACGCGTGGTCTGGATGCGAAACACGTCGAACTCCTTGGTGGACGGACCGTCGGAAGCCGCGGCGCGGTTGTCCAGTTCGCTCTTGAGGACCACAAGGTCCTGCTCCAGGCGGGCGATGGCGGCCGTGGGGTTGCCCTGTTTTTTCAGGGCTGCGACGTCGGCGGAGAGATCCTTGAACTCGGCGTCCCGGGACTTGAGGGTAGCCACCGCCTCCGTCAGCGCCTGGACCTGGCCCTGCAATTGCGCGTTGGCACTGGACAGTTGGGTCGTGCTGGCGGTCATCTGCTCCAGGCGCTTGTCCAGGTCCGTTGCCTGGCCGGCCACGCCCATCTGCTGCTTGCCCTGCTCCAGCAACTGGGTCTCCAGCTGCTTGATCTGCAGTTTCAGGGCCTCGCTGCCATTATTCACATTGGCTTCGCTGGCCACCACCTTGCCGGAAATATCCTGCAGGCGCCCCGCCGCTTCCTCGCTGATGCGCGCGAAGCTTTCCTGGGTCGCCACCAGTTGCTGGCCCATCAGGGAAATCTGCTGGAAGCTCCACCAGGCAAGGCCGGCGAAGGCGAACAGCAGCGCACCGACCAATGCCCACAGCGGCCCGGTACTGGCGCTCTTGACCTTGACGACCGGCGCAGGCCGGGAGCGCACGGAGGTAGCCGGCGTGGGCTCGAAATCATCGTCGTCCGAGGTGTCGGCCCGCAGGCTGGGAACGTTGTCGAAGTCGTCGTTAGCATCGTTACGCATGAATCAACCTTAAATCCTTTGAGGTGGCATATGGATAGCCAGGCGTCGGAGTATAAACCCCCGACCTGCCGCACTGATCGACCCGGGTTCGCAAATTCGGTTCCCGGTGTGTTGCCGGTTATTTAAGTCCCACGTCCTGGGCCTTCCACCAACTGCAGAACTCGTCGAGGGCCGCCCACAGGCTGACCTTGGGCTGGTAGTCGAGATAATGCCGTGCGCGGGTGATGTCGAGGGTGAAATCTTTGTTCATCACCTGCATGCCCAGCCGTGACAAAGACGGTTCCGGGCGCCCTGGCCACATGGCACAGAAGGCTTCATTGAGCGCCGCAACGCTGTAAGACAAGCCGTAGGACCGATAACGGGTGACCTGAGGCATGTCCATCTGTCGCATCACGTAGTTCACCACATCCCACACCGGCACCGGGGCACCGTTGCTGATGTTGTAGACCTTGCCCAACGCCGAGCCCGTCGCCAGCAAACTGCTGAGCAGGGCTTCATTGAGGTTGTGCACGCTGGTGAAATCGACCTTGTTCAGGCCATCGCCGACAATCGCCAGGCGGTTCTTGCGCTGCATCTTCAACAGGCGCGGGAAGATGCTCATGTCGCCGGCCCCCGTGACAAAGCGCGGGCGCAGGGCCAGCACTTCGAGGCCAAACTCCTGGGCGCCAAACACCTTTTGCTCCGCCAGGTATTTGGTGGCTGCATACGGATGCTTGAAACGCTTGGGCACTTGTTCTTCGGTCAAGCCCAGGTGGTCACGGCCGTCGAAGTAGATCGACGGCGAAGACAGGTGCACCAGGCGCCCGACCCGCTGCTTGAGGCAGGCCTCCACCACGTTTTCGGTAACCAGCACATTGCCCTGGTGGAAGTCCTGATAACGCCCCCACAGCCCCACGGCCCCGGCGCAATGCACCACGGCCTCGACGTCGCGGCACAGCTCGCGCACCAGGTCCGGATCATTCAAATCACCCTGGATAAACTCGGCGCCGCGCCGTACCAGGTGCTCCACACCTTCGGCCCGCCGCCCGTTGACCCGCACGTCCAGGCCCTGCTCCAGGGCGAAACGCGCAAAGCGCCCGCCAATGAAGCCGCTTGCGCCGGTGACCAGAATTTTCATGACTTACTCCGCATTCTTTCGTTTTTCATCGCTGTTGCCTTGACGCTGGCCATCACTCCAACGGCACCAACCATTGCCCCGTTGTGTGTGCCAGATGATCCGTCAGCAGGCCCAGCAATTGTCCACCACTGCGCCAATGATGCCAGTACAGCGGCACATCGATCGGCTTATCTGGCAATAACTCCACCAACACGCCCTTTTCCAGTTGGTCTCGCACCTGCAATTCGGGCACCAGGCCCCAGCCCAATCCGGCTTCCGTCAGGCGAATAAAACCTTCGGACGAGGGGCATAGATGGTGTTCGAAACCACCGTCGACGCCCAGGGACGCCAGGTAGCGATGCTGCAGGAAATCATCCGGGCCGAACACCAGCGCCGGCGTGCGAGCCAGTTGATCGGCACGCACGCCCTCGGGAAAGTGCCGGGCGACAAATGCCGGGCTGGCCAGCGCCCGATACCGCATCGCGCCGAGCAACAGGCTGCGGGCACCGGCCACCGGGCGTTCGCTGGCGCAAATACAGGCTGCCACTTCGCCGGCGCGCATGCGCTTGAGGCCGACGGTCTGGTCTTCTACCACCAGGTCCAACAGCAAATGCTGCTCGGCGCAGAAGTCGCTCACCGCCTCGGCCCACCACGTGGCCAGGCTGTCGGCATTCAAGGCGATGCGCAGGCGCTCGGGCATGCCCTCTTCATCCAGCGCGGGCACCTGGCTTTGCAGGTCGCGCTCCAGCAATCGTACCTGTTGCACGTGGTTGAGCAGGCGGCGGCCGATCTCGGTGGGCGTCGGCGGCGTGGCACGTACCAGCACCGGCTGGCCGATTCGCGCCTCCAACAGCTTGATGCGCTGGGAGATCGCCGATTGGGAAATTCCCAGTACCTGCGCGCCCCGCTCGAAGCCGGCCTGTTCCACCACCGCCGCCAGGGCGGAAAGCAATTTATAGTCGAACATCAGTTTTCCTAATGAGCGATCAGCAATATTGGTTTTTCTTATACAACCTTGGACGGGAGAATAGCCAGCATCGCTTCTTCTTATTCAAGGACCTCCACATGGCTGGCGAAACCGCCCTGGCAACCCTGCTGCGCAGCATGAGCCCACAGCTCAATGACGGCGACTACGTGTTCTGCACCCTGGCCGACAGCCGAATCCCCGAAGGTTGCGAGGTGATCGGCAGCTTCCGCGAGCAGGAAGGCCTGACGTTGATCGTCGAGCGCCAGCAGGCCGAGCGCGCCGGACTGGCCTTCGACTATGTGGCTGCGTGGGTCACCCTCAACGTGCATTCGGCCCTGGAAGCGGTCGGCCTGACCGCCGCGTTCGCCACGGCCCTGGGCCAGGCCGGGATCAGTTGCAACGTGATTGCCGGCTACTACCACGATCACCTGTTTGTCGGCCGCGCCGATGCCGAGCGCGCCATGACGGTGTTGCGGCAATTGGCGGCGGGCGCGGAGTAAATCCTATGTGGCAAAGCTATATGAACGGCCTGTTGGTGGCCTTTGGTTTGATCATGGCGATCGGCACCCAGAACGCGTTTGTGCTGGCGCAGAGCCTGCGGCGCGAACATCACCTGCCGGTGGCGGCACTGTGCGTGGTGTGCGACGCGATCCTGGTGGCCGCCGGCGTATTCGGCCTGGCCACCGTGCTGGCGCATAACCCGGTATTGCTGGCGATTGCCCGCTGGGGTGGCGCGGCGTTCCTGCTCTGGTACGGTACCCTCGCCCTGCGCCGGGCCTGCTCGAAGCAGAGCCTGGGCGAGGGTGAGAACCTCAAGGTACGCTCGTTGAAGGCGGTAATGCTCAGCGCCCTGGCAGTGACGTTGCTCAACCCCCACGTGTACCTGGACACCGTCTTGTTGATCGGCTCCCTCGGCGCCCAGCAAACCGAACCGGGCGCCTACGTGGCCGGCGCCGCCAGCGCTTCATTCCTGTGGTTCATGACCCTGGCCCTGGGCGCCGCATGGCTGGCACCGTGGCTGGCGCGCCCCGCCACCTGGCGGATTCTGGACCTGCTGGTAGCCGCCATGATGTTCAGCGTGGCCTATCAATTAATCAGCGCAGCGTAGATATTCCAAAACGCTCTGGAACCTCTATCCCACACAGTTGTTGCGTGGTTTTGCCGCACCCCCGGTGCTATGATCCAGCCCCTGCGCCGCAAAGAGTACAAACTCCCCGGCGCTTGTTTGGCCGCCCGTGATCGGCCTTGCGCTCACCGCAACTGACCTGATTAGGAGAATCATCATGGCTTTCGAATTGCCGCCGCTGCCCTACGCACACGATGCCCTGCAGCCGCACATTTCCAAGGAAACCTTGGAATACCACCACGACAAGCACCACAACACCTATGTCGTGAACCTGAACAACCTGGTGCCTGGCACCGAGTTCGAAGGCAAGACCCTGGAAGAAATCGTCAAGTCTTCTTCGGGCGGCATCTTCAACAACGCGGCTCAGGTCTGGAACCACACTTTCTACTGGAACTGCCTGGCGCCAAACGCTGGCGGCCAACCTACCGGCGCACTGGCTGAGGCGATCAACGCTGCCTTCGGTTCGTTCGACAAGTTCAAGGAAGAGTTCACCAAGACTTCCGTCGGCACCTTCGGTTCCGGTTGGGGCTGGCTGGTGAAAAAGGCTGACGGTTCCCTGGCCCTGGCCAGCACCATCGGCGCCGGCAACCCGCTGACCAGCGGCGACACCCCGCTGCTGACCTGCGACGTCTGGGAACACGCTTACTACATCGACTACCGCAACGTGCGTCCAAAGTATGTGGAAGCGTTCTGGAACCTGGTCAACTGGAAGTTCGTGGCTGAGCAGTTCGAAGGCAAGACCTTCACCGCTTAAGTACCGCTTGCAGTAGAAAGAGCCCGGCGATTGCCGGGCTTTTTTGTGGGCGATTACAAATGGAAAAATGCCAGGAAAACGCTGGAACTCATCAAAAGGATTTCGCCACGCAGCATGTAAGAGGAATGTCCCTCTGATTGACTGCAGGAGAACTTGATATGGATCTAGCATCTTTGATCGGCATGGCCCCTCAAGCACTTAACGTGTTCGATAACGTGACAGATAAGGGCCTGGACGTCCTGGACAAAAGCTTGGGCATCCTTGATAAGACCGTGGACATAGCTCGACAGGCCTTGGGGCAAATCGACCCTCAGGCGCAAGACCAGCCACAACCGCCGAAAATTTCGTTTACCTGATGGGCGCTGACGCTCGACGGTTTGTTTCGCTGGCCTGAAAAACCCGCGCTCGTCCTGAAAAGACAGTATAAGAAGTCGGCACGTACGATCCGCCGACTTCACTCCATGCCAGGCCTGCCTTTCCATTCCCCCTCCCAACGTCTTACCCCCGGACGCGCTCATCTAAACTGCAAAACCTGCCCTGGCCGCAATGTCCCTTTGACTGCCCTCACGGGATTGCCAATACTCATGGCATATTGAGGCTACCCGCATGGAACAAGGAATAACCCTTTGAAGCTGGAACTCAAAAACAGCTTGTCGGTGAAGTTGCTACGGGTGGTACTGCTTTCGGCATTGGCCGTGGGCGTGGTACTGAGCGCGGCGCAGATCGTCTTTGATGCGTACAAGACGCGCCAGGCCGTGGCCGGTGATGCCCAGCGCATCCTCGACATGTTTCGCGACCCGTCCACCCAGGCCGTCTACAGTCTGGACCGGGAGATGGGCATGCAGGTCATCGAAGGCCTGTTCCAGGATGATGCCGTGCGCATGGCCTCCATCGGCCACCCCAACGAAACCATGCTCGCGGAAAAAACCCGCGACCTGCAACAATCCCCGAGCCGCTGGCTGACCGACCTGATTCTGGGCCAGGAACGCACGTTCACCACACCGCTGGTGGGGCGCGGGCCTTACAGCGAGTACTACGGTGACCTGAGCATCACCCTCGACACCGCCACCTATGGCAAAGGGTTTCTCGTCAGTTCGGTGATCATTTTCATCTCCGGGGTGCTGCGGGCGCTGGCCATGGGGCTGGTGTTGTACCTGGTCTATCACTGGCTGCTGACCAAGCCGCTGTCGCGCATCATCGAGCACCTGAGTTCGATCAACCCCGACCGCCCCAGCGAGCACAAGATCCCGCAGCTCAAGGGCCACGAGAAAAACGAGCTGGGGCTCTGGATCAACACCGCCAACCAGTTGCTCGAATCCATCGAGCGCAATACGCACTTGCGCCATGAGGCGGAAAACAGCCTGCTGCGCATGGCCCAGTACGACTTCCTGACCGGCCTGCCGAACCGCCAGAAACTGCAGGAGCAACTGGACAAGATCCTGATCGACGCCGGCCGCCGGCAACGCCGGGTCGCGGTGTTGTGCGTGGGGCTGGATGACTTCAAAAGCGTCAACGAGCAGTTCACCTACCAGGCCGGCGACCAGTTGCTGCTGGCCCTGGCCGACCGCCTGCGCGCCCACAGCGGCCGCCTCGGCGCCCTCGCCCGCCTCGGCGGCGACCAGTTCGCCCTGGTGCAGGCCGATATCGAGCAGCCCTACGAAGCCGCCGAATTGGCACAAAGCATCCTCGACGACCTGGAAGCCGAATTCGCCCTCGATCACGAACAGATCCGCCTGCGTGCCACCATCGGCATCACCCTGTTCCCGGAAGACGGCGACAGCACCGAGAAGCTGCTGCAAAAAGCCGAACAAACCATGACCCTGGCCAAGAGCCGCTCGCGCAACCGCTACCAGTTCTATATCGCCAGCGTCGACAGCGAAATGCGCCGCCGCCGCGAGCTGGAAAAGGATCTGCGCGACGCCTTGAGCCGCGAGCAGTTTCACCTGGTGTACCAGCCGCAGATCAGCTATCTCGACCACCGTGTGGTGGGTGTCGAAGCGTTGATCCGCTGGCAACACCCGGAGCACGGCCTGGTGCCGCCCGACCTGTTTATCCCCCTGGCCGAACAGAACGGCACCATCATTGCCATCGGCGAATGGGTACTGGACCAGGCCTGCCGGCAACTGCGGGAATGGCATGACCTGGGCTTCACCGAGCTGCGCATGGCGGTCAACCTGTCGACCGTACAGTTGCACCACGCCGAGCTGCCACGGGTGGTCAACAACCTGCTGCAAATCTACCGCTTGCCGCCGCGTAGCCTGGAGCTGGAAGTCACCGAGACCGGCCTGATGGAAGACATCAGCACCGCCGCCCAGCACCTGCTGAGCCTGCGCCGCTCCGGGGCACTGATTGCGATTGATGACTTCGGCACCGGCTATTCGTCCCTGAGCTATCTGAAAAGCCTGCCGCTGGACAAGATCAAGATCGACAAGAGCTTCGTCCAGGACCTGCTGGATGACGACGACGATGCGACCATCGTGCGGGCGATCATCCAGCTCGGCAAAAGCCTTGGCATGCAGGTGATCGCCGAGGGTGTGGAGACCGCCGAACAGGAGGCCTACATCATCTCCGAGGGTTGCCACGAGGGTCAGGGCTACCACTACAGCAAACCCTTGCCGGCACGGGAGTTGGTGGCCTACTTGAAACAGGCCCAGCGCAATAATGCCGCCATCCTCTGAAGCGATGCCGGCCATCGGGGCCATGCGCACCGATGGCCGGCAAATCGATACTAAATATTTCCTGCTTATAACGCTTTACACAAAATGCAAATCTTTCGCATTATGTCGCAGTTTTGCGCGCCCCCCGCGTGCCCCATCAACAACCGAAGCAGGATGTTCGCCATGATTCGTATGCCCCTGGCCACCGCCAGCCTTCTCGCCATTGCCATTTCGCTCGCCGGTTGCGGTGAAGGCAAAGACAAGGCCGCCGCGCCTCAAGCCCCGGCCGCCGCCAGCACCACCGCCCCGGCGGCTGCCCCGGCAGGCCAGGTAGACGAGGCCGCCGCCAAGGCTGTGGTCGCGCATTACGCTGACATGGTGTTCGCGGTGTACAGCGATGCCGAGTCCACCGCGAAAACCCTGCAAACCGCGATCGACACTTTCCTTGCCAACCCGAACGACGACACCCTGAAAGCGGCCCGTACCGCCTGGATCGCCTCGCGCGTGCCGTACCTGCAGAGTGAAGTGTTCCGCTTCGGCAACACCATCATTGACGACTGGGAAGGCCAGGTGAACGCCTGGCCCCTGGACGAAGGCCTGATCGACTACGTCGACAAGACCTACGAACACGCCTTGGGCAACCCTGGCGCCACCGCCAACATCATCGCCAACAACGAGATCCAGGTCGGCGAAGACAAGGTCGATGTCAAAGACATCACCCCGGAAAAACTCGCCAGCCTGAATGAGCTGGGCGGTTCCGAAGCCAACGTAGCCACCGGCTACCACGCAATTGAATTCCTGCTCTGGGGCCAGGACCTGAACGGCACCGGCCCGGGCGCCGGCAACCGTCCAGCGTCGGACTACATGACCGGTGATGGCGCCACTGGCGGCCACAACGAGCGCCGCCGCACCTACCTGCGCGCCGTGACTCAACTGTTGGTCAGCGACCTGGAAGAAATGGTCGGCAACTGGAAGCCCAACGTCGAAGACAACTACCGCGCCACGCTGGAAGCAGAACCTGCGACCGATGGCCTGCGCAAGATGCTGTTCGGCATGGGTAGCCTGTCCCTGGGCGAGCTGGCCGGTGAGCGCATGAAGGTTTCCCTGGAAGCCAACTCGCCGGAAGACGAACAGGACTGCTTCAGCGACAACACCCACAACTCGCACTTCTACGACGCCAAGGGTATTCGTAACGTTTACCTGGGTGAGTACACCCGCACCGACGGTACCAAGATGACCGGCGCCAGCCTGTCTTCCCTGGTGGCCAAGGCCGACCCGGCGGCCGATGAAGCGTTGAAGGCTGACCTGGCCTCCACCGAAGCGAAGATCCAGGTGATGGTGGACCACGCCAACAACGGCGAACACTACGACCAGTTGATTGCTGCCGGTAACGACAAAGGCAACCAGATCGTACGTGACGCCATCGCCGCATTGGTGAAGCAGACCGGTTCGATCGAACAGGCTGCTGGCAAGCTGGGCATCAGTGACTTGAACCCGGATAACGCTGATCACGAGTTCTGATCAGTACCGCGTTGAATGAGGCGACCTTCGGGTCGCCTTTTTTGTGCCTGCCCTCCAAGCTCCATCAACCAGCACAAATCTCCTGTGGGAGCGGGCTTGCTCGCGAAAGCGGTGGGTCAGCCAATGCATCCGTTGACTGATACACCGCTTTCGCGAGCAAGCCCGCTCCCACACTTGATCTGCCACGTCTCCAACGCCCCCCCCGGTTTACTTGCCCTGCACCGCAGGTAGAATGGCGCCTTTCCTGTCACCCCGAGCGGACCTCATGGCGTTGCCGACCTTACGGATAATCGGTTTCATTATCGGCATCTTCCTGATCACCCTGGCGATCGCCATGGTCATCCCCATGGCGACCCTGGTGTTTTTTGAACGCACCAGCGACCTGCCGTCGTTCCTCTGGGCCAGCCTGATTACCTTTATCGCAGGCCTGGCGCTGGTCATCCCCGGCCGCCCGGAACACGTGCACCTGCGCCCGCGGGACATGTACCTGCTGACCGTCTCCAGCTGGCTGGTGGTGTGCATCTTCGCCGCACTGCCGTTCCTGCTGACCCAGCACATCAGCTACACCGACTCGTTCTTCGAAAGCATGTCCGGTATCACCGCCACCGGTTCCACGGTGCTCAGCGGCCTGGACACCATGTCCCCGGGCATCCTCATCTGGCGCTCGCTGCTGCACTGGCTCGGCGGTATCGGCTTTATCGGCATGGCGGTGGCGATCCTGCCGCTGCTGCGCATCGGTGGCATGCGCCTGTTCCAGACCGAATCCTCCGACCGCTCGGAAAAGGTCATGCCTCGCTCACACATGGTGGCGCGCCTGATCGTGGCGGCGTACGTGGGCATCACCATCCTCGGCAGCCTGGCGTTCTGGTGGGCCGGGATGGGGCTGTTCGATGCGATCAACCATGCGATGTCGGCGATTTCCACCGGCGGGTTTTCCACTTCCGACGAATCCCTGGCCCACTGGAAGCAACCGGCGGTGCACTGGGTGGCGGTGGTGGTGATGATTCTCGGCAGCCTGCCGTTCACCCTGTATGTGGCCACGATGCGCGGCAACCGCCGGGCGCTGATCAAGGATCAGCAGGTGCAAGGCTTGCTCGGGTTGCTGGTGGTGACCTGGCTGGTGCTCGGCACCTGGTATTGGTGGACCACCGACCTGCCTTGGCTGGACGCGCTGCGCCACGTGGCGGTGAACGTCACCTCTGTGGTGACCACCACCGGTTTCGCACTCGGGGACTACAGCATCTGGGGCAATTTCTCGCTGATGCTGTTCTTCTACCTGGGCTTTGTGGGCGGTTGCTCCGGCTCCACGGCTGGCGGGATCAAGATCTTCCGTTTCCAGGTCGCCTACATCCTGCTCAAGGCCAACTTGAACCAGCTGATTCACCCACGGGCGGTGATCAAGCAGAAGTACAACGGCCATCGCCTCGATGAAGAAATCGTGCGGTCGATCCTGACCTTCTCGTTTTTCTTCGCCATCACCATCTGCGCCATCGCCCTGGCCCTGTCATTGCTGGGCCTGGACTGGATGACCGCACTGACCGGCGCCGCCAGCACCGTGTCCGGTGTAGGCCCGGGCCTGGGTGAAACCATCGGCCCGGCCGGTAACTTCTCCACCCTCCCGGACGCGGCCAAGTGGATCCTGTCATTCGGCATGCTGCTGGGCCGGCTGGAGATCATTACGGTGTTTGTGCTGTGCATTCCGGCGTTTTGGCGTCACTGACAGGCAGCTCATGCAACCGCGCCCGGTACTCGCCGGGCGTGGCATCGAACCAGCGGCGAAACGCACGAAAGAAGTTGCTCGGGTCGGCAAACCCCAACAGGTAGGCAATTTCCAGCAGGGTCATGCTCGGCTGCGCCAGGTATTGCTCGGCCAGTTCGCGGCGGGTGTCGTCGAGCAAGGTCTGGAAACTCGTGCCCTCCTCCTGCAAGCGGCGCTGCAAGGTGCGCTGGGACAGGTGCAACGTCTGCGCAACCACTTCACGCTTGGGCTCGCCCTGGGGCAGCAATCGGCATAGCACCTGCCGCGCCTTGTGGGTCACCCGGCTCTCGGAAAACCGCGCCAGGTACTCCCCGGCAAAACGATCGTGCAACAACGCCATCGCCTCGTTCGCCGTGGGCAACGGCGCCTCCATATCGGCCCGTTCGAAGATCAGCGCGTCATAGGGCGCGTTGAACACCAGCGGTGCATGGAAGGCTTGTTTGTAGGGCGCCAGGTCCGCTGGCTGATCGCCCTGCACCAGCACCTTGCGCGGTTGCAACGTGCGCCCGGTCAGCCAGCCGCATAACGCCAGGGCACTGGCCAGGGACGCTTCGGCACTTTGCCGGGTAGGCGGCAGGTGGTCGCCGTGCACCGTCAGAATCAGCGCATAACCTTCGGGCAACAGGCGGAAACTCAGGTCGGCACTTTCAGCAATGATTCGCTGGTAACGCACCAGCCGCATAAAACCTTCGGCCAGGGTATTGCTGGACATCAAGGCGTAGCCGGCCACATGAAACGACGCCGGGCGCACCACCTTGCCCATGTTCAAGCCAATCGCCGGGTTGCCCGACAGCTCGACCGCGCGCTGCCAGAGCCGGGTCATGGAGTCCTGGGGGAAGCGTGCATCCGGGTCATTCAGCGCGGCGTAATCCAGGCCAAGCTGCTTGAACAAGGCACGGCAATCCAGGCCGTCCATTTCCAGCGCCTTGACTATCCCCATCGCCCAGCTTGCAGAAGTCGTTCGTTCGCTCATGGCGTTTTCTTAACAAGGAAGGCTGAAACGACAGCCAGGAATCCGAAGGATACTAAAGTGGCATCTATTGTCACTGGCTGTTACCACTGATGACTCTAGACTCAAATAAGCTCCCCGCCGAACATCTGTCGGGCAGAACAATAACCAGAGGGCCGACCACTGTGGAAAATGCCAGGCAATTCAACAGCTTCGCCGATTTCTACCCGTATTACCTGAGCGAACACGGCAACAGTACGTGCCGTCGCCTGCACTTTATCGGCACCAGCCTCGTTATCTTCATACTCGCGTTGGCGATCGGCAAAGGTGCGTGGTGGCTGCTGTTGGCGCTGCCGGTGGCCGGCTACAGCTTTGCCTGGATCGGCCATTTCTTCTTTGAAAAGAATCGCCCGGCGACCTTCCAGCATCCGCTGTACAGCCTGTTGGGGGATTTCGTGATGTACCGCGACATGATTCTGGGCAAGGTGCCGTTCTAGCCCCACGCTTGAAGAACAATAAGAGAGGCTTTGATGAACCAGCAGGCCCGTTTCACCCATATGCAGGATGGTACCCAGGAAGACTGGGCGATCATCGCCAAGGATTTCAGTGCTTACGCCCGGCAATTGCCAAGCCGGATCCTGGCGCATCTACGGCTGCTGGAGGGCGACTTCGGCGGCTTCCCGGTGGACCGCCTGACCCACTCGCTGCAAACCGCCAGCCGCGCCTGGCACGATGGCCGGGATGAAGAGTACGTGGTGTGCGCCCTGCTCCACGACATCGGCGACACCCTCGGTTCCTACAACCACCCGGACATCGCCGCCGCGATTCTCAAGCCGTTCGTAAGCGCCGAGAATCTGTGGATGGTGGAGAAGCACGGGATCTTCCAGGGCTACTACTTCTTCCACCACCTGGGGATGGACCGCCACCTGCGCGAGCAATTTGGCGACCACCCGCAGTACCGGCAAACCATCGAGTTCTGCGCGCAGTACGACGCGGCGGCGTTCGACCCGGCCTACGACACCCTGCCGCTGAGCTTCTTCGAGCCGATGCTGGCGCGGGTGTTTGCCCAGCCGAAGAACTCGCTCTACAAGGCGGCGATGGAACGCCAGGGTTAAACCGGCAGCAATGTGCCGCCGTGACCGGTTTGGGTGGCTGGCTCCGGATCTTTGACGATCTCCCGGGCCACCATCAGGATCACGATGGCCGCAATGATGTCGAAAATCGCCAGCACCACAAACAGCGGGCTGTAGCCGACCTTGGTCACCAGCACGCCGAACACCGCAGTAAATGCCGCAGCCCCGATAAACCCGCACATCTGCCCGCCACCGGTGGCGGTGGCCACGTCATTCTTGCCGAATGAGTCCGAGGCGATGGAAAACAGTGCACCCGACAAGGTCTGGTGGGCGAAACCGCCGACACACAGCAGGGCAATCGCGGTGTAGGCACTGTCCACCAGGCCGATGCACGCCGGGCCGATCATGCACAGGCAACCGAACAGCATCACCAGCTTGCGCGAGGTGAACAGCGAGACCTTGAAGTAGCGGTGGAACAACGGGCTCAGGTAGCCACCCAGCACACAGCCAATGTCGGCGGCCAGGAACGGCAGCCAGGCGAACAGCGCCATTTCCTTGATGTTCATGTGCCGCTCGGTCATCAGGTACAACGGAATCCAGGCATTGAACGTCTGCCAGGCCGGCTCCGAGAGCATCCGCGCCGAGGCGATGGCGAAAAAGTTGCGGCTCTTGAGGATGCGCTTCCAGCTGGCTTTCTTCTGCACGCCTTCCTTGAGGTGGGTTTCCTGGCCGGCCTCGATGTACTCACGCTCGGCCTGGGCCAGCAGGCGCTGGTCACGCGGGTGCTTGTACAGCAGCAGCCACAGCCCGCTCCACACCAGGCCGATGCCGCCAACGATCAGGAATGCCAACTGCCAGCCGCTGTGCAAAATCGCCCAGACCACCAGTGGCGGCGCCAACAACGCACCAAACGACGAACCAAAGTTGAACCAGCCGATGGCGACGGAGCGCTCCTTGGCCGGGAACCACTCGGTAATCGCCTTGACGCCGCCGGGGAAGCCCGCCGACTCCGTCAGCCCCAGTGCGCCACGGGCCACTGCCAGGCTCTGCCAACCGGTGGCGAATGCCGCCAGGGCACAGACTACCGACCAGGAGATGGCGAAGATGGCAAAGCCCATCTTGGTACCGATCGCATCGATCACATAACCGGCGATCGGCTGCATCAAGGCGTAGCACACCTGCCAGGCAACAACGATGTGGGAATACTGCTCAGTGGAGATGCTCAGGTCGGTCATCAGCGTGGGGGCTGCGACCGAGAGCGTGTTGCGGGCCAGGTAGTTAATAATCAGGCCGACCGTCATCAGCCCGACCATCCACCAACGGATGCCTTTGATTTTCATCGCTTCACCTTAATTATTTTTAGATTTGAGGCGTACGTTCTGCGACCGAGCGCATCCGTATTACGGGCGCTATAAAACTGTAACGTCATATGTCGTCATACAACTGTTAGCGTTATATTCAGTCCGCAGTACGATGTCAATCCGTGAAGGGTGATGTTGTACGATGACAATCGACACCCCTGTGGCGCCACGTCACTTGCGCGGCGGGATGAAGACGCGTTCATTTTCTGAGATAAAATCTTTCTGTCATTTACAGTGCTGTATCCTGCACAGGCTTTTTGAACGCGCGGAATCACCTGCGATTGATAAAACAGATCTTGCGAGGAGCGACGACGATGCACGAAATCCCTAATCTCCCCTTCCCAAGCCTGCACGAAACTGAGCAGCCAACCCCGCAACAGGCCGGTGCCACCAAGCCCGAGCCCAAAGAGGCAAAACCGGTCGACCGCAAGAGCGAAGACTGAGAGCCGTACCCAGACCGTGTGGAAAGCGTGACATTGCGCGCTTTCCACACCGCCTGAACACCGTGAGCCCCGCCATGACCGACACCACCCCCGATACCGCCCTGCTCGACACTGCCTTGCACATGGTCGACGTATGGAACCGCCTCACCCCGGAAAAACAGGCCCTCCTGCTCAAGCGCTTCGGCACCCAGGAAAACGCCCTCGCCGCGTTGGTAACCACGCAACTGCTCAACCCCGCCGATCGCTAAAAGTTTGCTTTGCTGCCCCCGCACGCGCCCAGCATCGGTATCATAAGCAGCCTATCTTTTCCTGCTGCGACAGTGGACCTCTCCCCATGCCAGATACCCAGCGCCCCATGGCGGTCACGCTGCAAGTCGTTTCCATCGTTTTGTTCACCTTCATCGGCTACCTGAATATCGGCATTCCCCTGGCCGTGTTGCCTGGCTATGTGCACAGCGACCTGGGCTTTGGCGCCGTGATCGCGGGCCTTGTGATCAGCGTGCAATACCTGGCCACTCTGCTGAGCCGGCCCTACGCGGGACGCATCATCGATAACCGCGGCAGCAAGCGCGCCGTCATGTACGGCCTGGCCGGTTGCGGGTTGAGCGGCGTGTTCATGTTGCTCTCGGCGTGGCTGTCACACCTGCCGGCGCTGAGCCTCACCAGCCTGCTGATTGGCCGCCTGGTGCTGGGCAGCGCTGAAAGCCTGGTGGGCTCGGGTTCCATCGGCTGGGGCATTGGCCGGGTGGGCGCGGCGAATACCGCCAAGGTCATCTCCTGGAACGGCATCGCCAGCTACGGCGCCCTGGCCATCGGCGCACCGCTGGGGGTGTTGCTGGTCAGTCATTTCGGGCTGTGGAGCATGGGCGTCAGCATCATCCTGCTGGCGGTGCTGGGCCTGCTGCTGGCCTGGCCGAAAGTCGCCGCGCCGATCGTGGTGGGCGAGCGCCTGCCGTTCATGCATGTGCTGGGGCGCGTGTTGCCTCACGGCTGCGGGCTGGCGCTGGGCTCGATCGGGTTTGGCACCATCGCCACCTTCATCACCTTGTATTACGCGACCCAGCATTGGGATAACGCGGTGCTGTGCCTGAGCCTGTTCGGTGCCAGCTTTATCGGGGCGCGGTTGTTGTTCGGCAATTTGATCAACCGCATTGGCGGGTTTCGCGTAGCGATTGCCTGTTTGTCGGTGGAGACGCTGGGGCTGCTGCTGCTGTGGCTGGCGCCGGATCCTCATTTGGCGTTGGCGGGTGCGGCGTTGAGCGGGTTTGGCTTTTCCCTGGTGTTTCCGGCCTTGGGTGTGGAGGCGGTCAACCTGGTGCCCGCCTCGAGCCGGGGTGCGGCGGTGGGGGCGTATTCGCTGTTTATCGATTTGTCGTTGGGGATCACCGGGCCGTTGGCCGGGGCGATTGCGGCGGGGTTCGGGTTTGCCTCGATCTTCCTGTTTGCGGCGATCGCGGCGTTTGGCGGGTTGCTGTTGAGCCTGTATTTGTATCGGCAGGCGCCGAAGTATCGCGAAGAACGTCAGGCGAGTTAGAAGTCCACCTTGCCGCGGCCGGCCTTGATGCTGCCGCGTTTGGTCTTGGATTCGAGGCGGCGCTTCTTTGAGCCCAGGGTGGGTTTGGTGGGGCGGCGTTTCTTTTCGACCTTGGTGGCGCTGAGGATCAGTTCCACCAGGCGCTCGAGGGCGTCGGCGCGATTTTGTTCCTGGGTGCGGTATTGCTGGGCCTTGAGGATCAGTACGCCTTCGCTGGTGATGCGGGTGTCGCGCAGGGCCAGCAGGCGTTCCTTGTAGAAGTCAGGCAGGGACGAGGCCGGGATGTCGAAACGCAGGTGCACGGCGCTGGAGACCTTGTTGACGTTTTGACCGCCAGCGCCCTGGGCGCGGATGGCTGTCAGTTCGATCTCGGCGTCGGGGAGGTGCACGTTGTTGGATATCACCAGCATTTTTTGATCGGGCCTTGGGGTGGAGGGGTAAGGATACGCCAATGTGTTGGGCTGCTGGGGGCTGGGGGCTGGGGGCTGGGTACATATCCGTTATTTGGGTGATGGCTGATATTGGTTCCGCTCTTACAGCG
>NZ_JACAPN010000017.1:214457-300639 GCF_013385665.1 Pseudomonas sp. D4002 | reverse complement strand
GGCCGAACGTAGGCAGTACGGAGCGGGTAAACCGGCAGGACGCCGGTTTAGCCGCGACGGGGCAGGGACGCCCCGTCGCGGCGGCCCGCTTCGTGCTGCCGGAGCTGAGGGCACACCGAGCCCAAGCGAGGTGCCGAGTGGTGGGGCAAGAGCGTTTTGCTTACTTTTGCGCTTTTCAAAAGTGAGCCGCTGTAAGAGCGGAACCAATAGTAGCCGTAACAAAACCAACGGATATGCCCCCAATCACCGCCCCCAACGCCATATGCCTGACGCCCCGAACCGCTGAGTGAGCCGTTGTTGGCCTACCAGCGGTGAGTCACCGAACTCGTACTGTTTGCCTTAGGTGGGCACAAACACTTGCCCGGCCTTGCTCACACCCGCTACCGGGAAGAACGATTCGCTGTAGCTCAGGTACGGTGCCAGGCCGTTGTCAGCCTTGTACACCAACCCTGCGCGCGAGGTGGTGGCCTCGTCGAACTTGATCTGGTCCTGGAAATACACGCCTTTTTGCAGGGAGTCGATCTGCGAACCACGGTCGGTATTCGGTGATCGGTTGACCACGACCGGCTGGTTGTTGATGGAGTTCGCAAGGTGCAACGACGGAGCATTGCCACGGAAGTTGTGGGCGGTGTGCGTGGAATGAAAGCAAGCACGGGCCAGGTAGGACCCCTATATTTATGCGGCCCTTGCTGATAAATAGAGCGGGTGAGCCCCCAAGCAGATACCCGGTGTAATCCATCATGAAGCGCCATTTCGAAGATTTGCAGCTGGGCAGCATCGAACTGTTCTGCCTGGCTGCCGAGGCCAGCAGCTTTACCGCCGCCGCCCAGGTGGCAGGCGTGACCCCGGCGGCGGTGAGCCGCAGCATCTCGCGGTTGGAAGAGCGCCTGGGCTCCCGGCTGTTTGTGCGCACCACCCGCAGCATCCGCCTGACCGATGGCGGCCGGACATTTTTCGAGCAATGCCGCCAGGCGCTGACGCAACTGGTGGAAGCCCAGCAGGAAATGATGGGCGCGCAATCGGTGCCGTCCGGGCTGTTGCGCATCAGCATCCCGACCACCTACGGCCATCACCGGATCCTGCCGCTGCTGCCGAAATTCCGTGCGCTGTACCCGCAAGTCAGCGTGGATATCCACATCAGCAACCGCAACATCGATTTCGTCGCCGAAGGCTATGACCTGGCCATTCGCGTGCGGGCCCAGCCGGACTCGACGCTGATTGCGCGGTTGCTGGAAGACGCCAGGCTGGTGGTGGTCGCGACGCCGTCATACCTGAAGCGTGCCGGCACGCCCCATGCCCTGGAGGATTTGCCGAACCATGAGTGCATCCAGTACGAATTGCCGAGCAACGGGCGGCGCATTTCCTGGCTGTTCCAGGTGGACGGCAAGGAGCGGGAGTTTGCCGGGGAAGCAGGCTACAGCTGCTCTGACGATGTGCTGGGTGGCGTAACCCTGGCCAAGCACGGCGCGGGGTTATTCCAGACCTACAAGTTCATCGTCGAGGAGGAGTTGGCCAACGGCAGCCTGGTAGAGGTCTTACAGCCTTACGGCGGGCGATCACGGCCGTTTACCTTGCTGTATCCCCACGGCCGCTATGTGCCCCATCGGGTGCGGGCATTTGTGGATTTTCTGCTGGAGCATCGCGCCGAATGGGCGGCGCTGTAGCGGCGGATAAGTCCCAGGTCAGCATCAGTTGGCCGATGGCAGTATCGATGGCATCAGCGTCGACGCCATCCCGGGCGAGGATCGACACACCCTGCAGGAAACTGTCGTAGACCGTGGCCATGGCACGGGCGTTGGTCTCGGAGGGTAACTGGCCCGCCCGGATGCCGCGCTCGACACAATGCACGATGCCCGCCCGTGTGCGCTCTCGCGAATGGGTCAGCCCATGGGTGACTTGTGCGTTCTCGGGGGAGGGCGCGCTCATCACGCCCAGGGCTACCATGCAGCCTTTGGGATGCCCCTCTTCACACTGCATGCGTGCCGATTGGCGCAACGCCGTCTCGATGGCCTGGCGCGGTGGCAGGCTGTCATCCCACAGGCATTCGGTGACCTGGGCGAACGTCGCCAGATAACGCTGCACGCACTCCTGGAACAGCGCGTCCTTGGAGCCGAACGCCGCGTAGAAACTCGGCGCGGAGATGCCGCCGCCCAATCCGGCTTTCAACTGGCTCAGGGACGTCGCGTCGTAACCGTGCTGCCAGAACAGGTGCATGGCCTGTTCCACGGCCTGATCGCGGTCGAAGGTGCGGGGGCGACCCATCTGTGCCATGTGGAAATCCTCTTGGGTGATGAGATAAATACTAGTCGATACATAAGTCGTTGACAACGCTGCGCGGGGCGCCCAACATTTATATCGATCGGTATTTAAGTCTTCTCGCTCAAGGAGTTTCCCTGTGACCCCCTCAACCACTTTATCGGCAGACGCCGTTCCCGACCGCTTGCCCATCGGCGCCTTGCTCGCCCTGGCCATGACCGGTTTTATCTGCATCGTCACCGAAACCCTGCCGGCGGGCCTGTTGCCGCTGATCAGCGATGGGCTGGGAGTTTCAGCCTCCATGGCCGGGCAGATGGTCACCGCGTATGCGCTGGGCTCGGTGCTGGCGGTGATCCCGCTGACCATCGCGACTCGCGGCTGGCGTAGACGCAATGTGCTGCTGCTGACCATCGTCGGTTTTCTGCTGTTCAATTCGATCACCGCGCTGTCGTCCCACTACGGGCTGACGCTGCTGGCGCGATTCCTTGCGGGGATGGCAGCGGGGCTGGCCTGGAGTTTGTTGGCCGGCTATGCGCGGCGCATGGTTGAGCCACATCAGCAGGGCAAGGCGTTGGCGCTGGCCATGGTAGGAACGCCGATTGCCCTGTCACTTGGCGTACCGCTGGGCACCTGGCTGGGTGGGCTGGTGGGCTGGCGCACCACGTTCGGGATCATGTCGGCACTGACCCTGGTGTTGATTGTCTGGGTACTGGTGAAAGTGCCGGATTATCCCGGCCAGTCGGCCCATCAGCGCATGCCGTTGCGCAAGGTGCTGACCACGCCGGGTGTGCGGCCAGTGCTGGCGGTGGTGATCTCATGGATGCTCGCCCATAACATTCTCTATACCTACATCGCGCCGTTCGTGGCTCCGGCGGGCTTGGTGGACCGTGTGGATCTGGTGTTGTTGGTGTTTGGTATAGCGGCGCTGCTCGGGATTTGGGTGACTGCCCGGTTGGTGGATGTGGCGTTGCGCAAGACGGTGCTGGTCAGCCTGGCGGGCTTTGCGGCGACGTGCCTGGCGTTCGGTTTTCTCGCGCAAGTGCCGGGCGTTATTTACCTCGGCGTGGCGGTCTGGGGCTTGAGTTTTGGTGGCGCTGCAACGCTGTTGCAAACCGCGTTGGCGGACGCAGCCGGGGATGGTGCGGACGTGGCGCTGTCGCTGAATGTGGTGGCCTGGAACAGCGCGATTGCCGGAAGCGGCGTGGTGGGTGGCGTGTTGCTGGATACCTGGGGCGTGGCGTCTTTCCCATGGGCAATGTTGGTGTTGCTGGCGGTGGGCTTCGCGATTGTGTGGTGCGCGCGACTCCATGGCTTCAAGCCGGGGCACCGGGCCCACGGTAAACCTGTGGTCGGCGGGCACTGATATTTCCAAAGTCTTTGGAAAAACCGCTTCTAACATCAGACAAATCTTAAAATAACCTGCTGCTCGGCCGATATCCCGGGGCATAGGCTTTATCACCCCCGGGAGTATCGGCATGCGCATCAAGAGAATGTCTGCAATCCATGTTGGCCTGTTGTTCAGCCTGTCCGGTGCCTGCATGGCCGCGAGCCCGGTGGGGCAGGGAGTCATCTCGTTTCACGGCAGCATCGTCGAAGCGTCTTGCACACCGCTCGCCGTGGCCAACGGGATGAAACTCAACAATTGCCCTACGTCCGCACGCGGCAGCGCCATCAGCGTGCGCAGTGTGCAACCGGTGGGCTCGGTCACGGCCCTCGACCACAGCGCCGTGAACGTGAAGCTGGTCGCCGACAGTGGCCGGGGAGACCGCTATTACCAGCAGCAATATGCGTTGGTGGATGGCCAAGGGAGGCCTGTGACGTCGGGGCAGTATCTGATTACATTAACGTCACCTTGAGAGATGGCAGTGGATCAACCCGATGAACCTGACTGGACACAACCTCGCGCTCCTGACTTCCCTCAGCGTCTTGCTTGAGGAGAGGAACGTCACGCGGGCGGCGGCGAAGCTCAACCTGACGCAGTCGGCGTTATCCGCGCAGTTGTCGCGGTTGCGTGACCTGTTCGGCGACCCTTTATTGATGCCTGCTCAGTCCGGAAAAGGCATGGTGCTGACAGCACGTGCCGAACATTTGCGTCAGCCGTTGCGCCAGGCGTTGCAGGTACTGGGGACGGTGGTCGGTGACCTTCCATGCTTTGATCCTGCCAAGTCGGACCGGACCTTTGTGATTGGCGCGAACGATAACGCCGCTGCGATCGTCGCGCCCCGGCTGGTGCAGCTTGTGCAGGCTGCGAGTCCTGGGGGCATCCGGGTTTCGATACGTGCGATCGACCAGGTGTTGCTTGGCGATCAGTTGGAAAGCGGCGAGATTGACGTCGCGCTGGTATCACACAGCCGTATCGGGAACCTGTCGCACGAGTTGCTGCTGCAGGAAGAATTCAAGATGGCCCAGCGCGCCGATCACCCTCGCGGATCCGCGCCACCAACGCTGGAGGAATACCTGGGCCTGGAGCATGTGGTGGTGTCGGGTGCCGTGAACAGCTTTCACGGTTTTATTGATGATGTGCTCGCGCAGAAGGGGCGTGCGCGCCGTGTCGCGGTGTCGGTGCCTTACTACAGCATCGTTCCATTGCTGCTGCAGAACAGCGACTGTGTAAGTGTGCTTCCGTCCCGTTTCCTGAGCCGTTATGAGCGCTCGCTGGCGGCCCTTGCTCTGCCCCTCGAGGTGCGCGACTTCAGTTTGTTCTCTGCCTGGCATCCACGGTTCGACAAGGACCTGGCACATCTCTGGTTGCGCGAACAACTCAAGCTCTGCGTGCTTTCCTGACGACATCAGGCCCTGGCAGGTATCTACGCCACACATACCTGGCATGCGGAGTTTCGATTTCAACTATAAAAAACGCTTGAATAGGATGCCGCCGATTCCAACTGGAGAGCTGCACCATGACCAAGCTGACATTTACCCGCGTGTTGAATTACACGGCCCTTGCTGCTGCCCTGGCACTGGGAGCCATCGCGGCACCGGCGGTGGCAGTTGCCGCCGCGCCCCAAGTCAAAACCCAGGCCCCTGGTTACTATCGCACGATGCTTGGAGATTTCGAGGTCACCGCGCTGAGTGACGGCACCATCGATGCACCGTTCGACAAATTGCTGAATGAGCCGGCTGCCAAGACCACTACCGCACTGCGCAAGGCGTTCCTCGGGGTGCCCACCGAGACCTCGACGAACGCGTATCTCGTCAATACCGGCACTCGGCTCATCCTGATCGATACCGGCGCTGGTGCGCTCTTCGGGCCGACCCTGGGCAAGCTCGCGGCCAACCTGCAGGCAGCCGGCTACAAGCCGGAGCAGGTCGATGACATCCTTCTCACGCACATGCACCCGGACCACGTGGGTGGGCTGGTTGCCGAAGGGGTGATGGTGTTTCCGAACGCCACGGTACACGCCGACAAGCGTGACGCCGATTACTGGCTCTCGCCGGCGAGGCTGGAGCCTGCCTCGGCCGACGCCAACAGCTTCGTACCCGAGTTCGCGAAGGGTGCAATGGCTTCCTTGAACCCGTATATCGCGCTTGGAAAGTTCCAGCCTTTCCAGGGCAGCGGGGAGATCCTGCCGGGGTTCAAGGCGCTGTCCAGCTATGGCCATACCCTGGGGCACACCAGCTACCTGGTTGAGAGCAAAGGCCAGAAGATGATTGTCGCCGGTGATCTGATCCACGCCGGTGCCGTGCAGTTTGCCGACCCGTCGGTGACTATCGAGTTTGATACGGACAAGAAAGCCGCCACCACTGCCCGCGAGACCGTGTTCAGCCTGGCTGCGAAAGAGGGCGCGCTGGTCGGCGCGGCGCACCTCTCGTTTCCCGGCCTGGGGCATTTGCGTGGTCAGGGCGCCGCGTGGCAATGGGTGCCGCTGAATTACTCAACCGAACTGAAGTGACTCGCGATCAGTACGCTTCACGGGGAATCATGGAAATAAACTCCGACCTGAAGATACCTTCCATGACCTGCATGAAATCCGAGGCGAGCTTGGAGCGCTGCTGGTGACCCGGAAATACCATCGAAACCTCGAAGGGTATGTCCTGGTCCAGCGGTCTGAACGTAAGGCCCGGGTATTTCGAGTAGGAGGCGGTGAATGGATCACACACGGTGATGCCGAGCCCCCCGGACACCATTCCGCAGGCGGAGTGCGCGGCGGTGGTTTCAACGCTGGAGACGCCTGCAACACCCCGAGCCTCCATGGCTGATGTGATGCGTCGCTGCAAAGGATTGTTGGCGTTCAGGGTAATCAGGCGTCGCCCGTGCAAATCCTCCAGGGTCACCACGTCTTTGGTGGCCAACATATCGTTGGCCGGCATCACGCACACCGCGCTGATGGGTGGCAGGTTGATCACCTGGATCCCGGGATATTCCCCTGAAGGAATCTGCACAAAACCAATATCGATCTGGTTGGCAGACGTCAGTTCCAGGATGCCCACCGAGTTGCGCACATCCAACGAGGTTCTGACCTCGGGGTGCTTTCGCGCGAATCGGCATACCCCCTCAGCCACCACACTGAGCCCCAGCGTGCTCATTGAACTGATCCTCAATGTGCCGGTGCGCAGCGTCACAAGGTCCTCTGCAACCCGCTCGATGCGTTCTATGCCTTGATAAAACTTGTCCACCTCCGCGTACAACACCTGTGCTTCCGCCCCGGGAATGAGGCGATTGCCTTCACGGCGAAACAGTCGAAGGGAAAGGACAATTTCGAGGTCGCGGATGAGCCGGCTGATGGCCGGTTGACTGACCTGAAGTGCCTCGGCGGCGATAGTCATGCTTCCGGTGAGCATGACCGCCCTGAAAGCTTCCAATTGGCGAGGATTGAGTTTCATTGTGGCTCTCGATCGAATGTTGGAGGGCGCATTTTTGCGAGCGTATAACATTTTGTTATGTGCGTCCAACCTGTTACCGGTTTGCTATAAGCATGTAACGGCGCGATGATTTAGTTGCGTGGTTTTACCAAAGAAAAGCAGTTCCCGTTATTAATATCGGGTGCCGCTTAAGTAAAAATAAAAAAGAGGATAGCGCGTGCTGAATTATACCGTCCGCAGGTTGTTACTTCTGCTTCCGATGCTGCTGGGAGTCTCCATTGTGGTCTTCCTGGTCATGCACTTTATTCCGGGAGATCCTGCGCAGCTGGCAGCAGGTCCGGATGCAACAGCGGAAGATGTTGCGCAAATAAGGCAAAACTACGGATTGGATAAACCGCTAATCAATCAATACCTTATTTATGTCAGGAAAGTTGTCGTGGGTGATTTTGGCGAGTCATTCCAGACATTCACGCCCGTGCTCGAAGGTATAGCCAGAACTCTTCCCGCCACGATTGAACTGACCGCTGCCGGAATGTTGCTTGCCGTCATCATTGGCGTTCCCCTCGGTATTGCGGCCGCTTTGAAGCCCAGAGGCTTCCTTGATAGTTCGCTGACCACCGTTGCAGTTCTGGGCATATCAATGCCTGGCTTCTTTCTGGGACTGATATTGATGCTGATCTTTTCAGCCAACCTCGGATGGTTGCCGCCGACCGGCAGAGGCGGGCTGCAACACCTGATATTACCGGCCTTGATACTTGGTTTGCCGTATGTTGCAACTTTTTCACGGCTGGCCCGATCCACCATGATGGATGTGCTGAGGGAAGATTATATTCGTACTGCCTATGCGAAAGGTGTACCGAGTTACAAGGTAGTACTCAAGCATGCACTTTCCAATGCGGCCATTCCATTGGTGACAGTATTCGGTATGGACTTCGGCCGGTTACTGGGTGGCGCGGTTATTGTCGAGACAGTATTTGCCTGGCCGGGAATGGGGCGGCTCTTGATTGATGCAATCATGGCTCGGGATATTTATGTCGTCCAAGGCACAGTTCTTGTGTTTGCCGCGGTGGTGGTAATTATCAACTTAATGGTGGATTTGGTTTATGGCGTCCTCGACCCTCGCGTAACTTACAACTGAGGCCGATATGAAACTTCCGAAAAAATATCGGTTGGGCTTTGTCAGTTTCCTTATTTCCAATAAGCGCTGGTTCGCGTTTGCTTCATTGATCGTGATCCTGGTGATGGTTGCTGCGGCGATAGCTGCCCCTTTGTTGTTTGATTGGGATTCGGTCACCAAGATCAACTTATCAACGTCCCTTGTCGAGCCCGGTGCAAGTTCCTGGCTCGGCACGGACCAATTGGGCCGTGACTTGTTGGGTCGAGTCGTGTGGGGGGCACGAATTACGCTCACCGTCGCAGTTTCAAGTGTCAGCATTGCGATGGTCATTGGCATCGCTTTAGGTGCGGCGTGTGGCTATTACAACGGCGCCATCGCCGGGGTGGTGATGCGGGTCATGGACTCGATGATTGCATTTCCCCGGACACTGGTTGCCATTCTGGTCATCACGGTGGCGGGCAACAGCATAGTAAGCCTGACACTGGCCATCGCCATTTCAACGATCCCGATTTACGTGCGTTTCTTTGCCGGGCCGGTCATGGCATTGAGAAACCGCGAGTTTGTATTGGCCTCCAAGTCGATTGGCGTCAGCGATCTGCGGCTGCTGCTGATACATATCCTGCCGAATATCGGTTCGCTGGTCATTATCCAGGCCACCGTCTCGCTGGCTGAAGCAATCCTCATTGGTTCCGGGCTCAGCTTTCTGGGGCTTGGCCCGCCGCCGCCCACCCCGGAGTGGGGCTCGATGATTGCCGAGTCGCGGCCGTTATTGACCACCCATCCCTACGTATTGATTGCGCCCGGATTTGCACTGGTTTTGACCATATTGAGTTTCAACATTGTGGGGGATGCGTTGCGAGACTACATCGACCCGAAATCACGTAACGCATAAATGAGTTCGGCGCGGTTAAACACGCCCTGTGTGTCCACCAGAATTATCAAGCGAGAAAGATTATGCGGCGTCTGAATTGCCTGGAAGTATTGATACGGAGTTTCGCTGTTGTCGGCATCCTTGGACTGTCGGCGGGCCTATCGTTTGTTGCCAACGCCAAAGACCTGAAGAAGCTGACATTCGTTCAAGGCGCTGATATCGATACCCTGGACCCAGCGATTTCGCGCAGTGTGCCTTCCTATAACGTGATTAATCACCTGTTTAATCGGTTGGTCGCATGGGACGGTCACGGGCATAACACGTTTGTAGCTGATTTGGCGCAGTCATGGTCAAGGTCCGAGGATGGACGGCAATGGATTTTTATCCTGAAACCGGGAATTACCTTTCATGACGGCACGGCGTTTGATGCTGCAGCGGTGAAGTTTAACCTGGACCGAATCATGAACCCCAAGCTCGGTTCTCCGCACCGGTCCTACTATGCGGATATAGCTTCGGTGGATGCGCTAGCGCCGAATGAGTTACGCATCACCACAAAAAATCCGTCACCCACAATGTTGGAGTTACTGGCAAAAGAATCTTCGTCAATCAGCAGTCCGGCCGCTGTCGTTAAATATGGACGGGCTTATGGGCACCATCCCGTCGGTACCGGGCCCTACGTATTTGATAGTTGGATACCCAACGACCAGGCCGTTATTCATAAGAACAACGCTTTTTATGGAACAACGGCAAAACCGGAAACCATCGTGTTCCGTCCGGTCAGGGAAGATTCTTCCCGAGTCATAGAGCTGCGAACGAACAATGCGGATATCGCGGCAAATTTATCGCCCGAGGCGGCTATTGAATTAAAGGAACTGAATAAATCCACCTTGCTGCGGGTACCCAGCACATTCCAGGTGTTCTTTGAAATGAACCTGACCAAACCGCCCTTTGATGACCCGCGCATACGGAGGGCGGTGAGTATGGCGATTGATCGCCAGGCATTGGTCGACAAAGTGTTGTTGGGATATGGAAAAGTACCCACTGGCCCATTTCCGGAGGGTACGCAAGCCCGACGTGAATTCCCTCCGGTGAAGTACGACCCTGATGCGGCAAGAAAAATAATTAACGAGGTATATCCAGGCGGTTATCCAGGCACCGTAGTTATATGGACCCCGGCGGGACGCTATACCAAAGATCGCCAGGTCTCGGAAGTTGTCCAAGGCTATCTTAACGCCGTGGGGCTGAAGACCGAGTTTAAGGTATGGGAATGGGCAACGTATCAAAAGAACTTGTATCGTCCCGAGCCGGGCAAGGGCACGGGCAAAGGTAGCAATGACGCAAACATGTGGTTACTGGGAACGGGCATATCTGACGCGGATATTCGTTTGCGTCGAAAGTTGTCCAGCGGCGACCCGCAGAATCTCACGGGTTACAGCAACCCTCAGGTAGACAAATTACTTCAGTTGGCCTCGCGTGAACTGGATGAAAAAACACGCATGTCCTATTACGGCCAGATTCAGCAGATTCTATGGGAACAAGACCCGGACAATCTGCCGCTGTTTGACCAGGAGCAAATAATTGGTGTGCGTAAAGCGTTGAATGGCCTGGATGTCGATTATGAAGGGACCATCGATTTGACGAATGTAGAACTTATTGAGCGGTGATTTAAATGTCGAATTTACATGCCAACGAAACACTGTTAACCGACGCTCGCCTGAGTGCTCCTCCCGCTGAACGCATGGTCAAGTACCATGATATTCCGGCACTTGAGACCGAGAAACGTCAGTTTCACGAGTTTGTCGAAGTGGACCTGGCGCACACCGTGATGCTGGTTGAACAGCAGATTCTTTCTGTGTCGGTCGGGCAAGCCATCCTCGCGGAGCTGCGGTTGATTCGGGACATGGTTCCCGCCGACTTCCCGTTTGATGTAAAGAAAGGCAGCTTCCTGCTTCAGGTTGAATCGTACCTTTTCTCCCGGATCGGCGAAGACTCGGCCGGGCAGATGCACACCGGCCGCAGCCGGATAGACCAAGGGGCAACGGTACGCCGCCTGTACGACCGCAAGCGCATCCTGGCGGTGCTGGACCGTATCAATGAGTTCCAGGTGGCGTTGATTCAGAAGGCCTCCACGCATTCGGGCACCATCATGCCCGGCTACACCCATATGCAGCATGCCCAGCCCTGGGTGTTCGGCCACTACCTTTTGAGTTTTACGTCGAGGCTGCACGACAGCTTCAGCCGCTTGATGCACGCTTACACCCGGGTCAATCGCAACCCCCTTGGTGCCGTCGGCCTGGCCGGCACGTCCTGGCCGCTGGACCGTGGGCGCACCACGCACCTGTTGGGGTTCGACAGCCTGGTAGAAAACTCCAAGCTGGGCCGCGAAGCATGGTACGCAGCAGAGACGATTGGCGCATTGTCCTTTGTCATGGCCGACCTGAACGACCTGGCAACCGACCTGCATATCTGGTCGAGCGTCGAATTTGGAACGGTGGAAAGCCACGACGGCTATTGCGGCACCAGCAGTATTTTCCCGCAGAAGAAAAACCCCAGCGGCTTGGAAACCATCAAGAAAGCTGCAGGTGGATCGGTGACCTGGCTCAGCACGGCCCTGGCCACTTTCCGGTCCGAAGGCACCGGCGACCAGGCGATGCGCGACCTGCCGTTGATCCATGATGCGCTGGCCACCACCGAAGGCATGTTGGACCTGTTTACCGGCATCATTGAAACCCTGGTGGTGCATGAGGACCGGATGACAGCCCTGCTCTCCGGGAGTTGGTGCACCGCCAGCAACCTCGCCGATGTGATCGTTCGGGACCGGGGCATCTCTTTCCGCCAGGTCCACCACATCGTGGCCCGCCTGGTGCGTAACTGTCTGTACGAGGGCGTGGCTCCTGCCGGGGTGACCGGCGCCGCACTGGATCAAGCCAGCGTGGAAACTGTCGGCTCAACCCTGGGCTACTCGGATGCCCAGGTCCGCGATGCTTTGAACCCGCGCCGTTTTGTCGAGACCCGCACTTCCGCGGGCGGCGTCGGCCCGGACGAGGTCCGGCGATTATTGTCGATCGCCCAGAACGAACTGGAGCAGGACCGTGAGTGGGTTGCGCAGAGCCGGCGCAAGGTCGATCAATCCCGTGCCGACCTTGACGCGGCCATCTCGGCGATCGTCGATTAAAGGAGCGCCCCATGAACGAGAATTTGGTAGCCCGGGTGAAAAACCTGAGTGTCGGCTTCGGCACTAGAGGGCGCGAGACGCCGGTGGTGCGCGATGTGTCCTTCGAGGTGATGCGCGGTCAGACGCTGGCGATCGTGGGTGAGTCCGGCTCCGGCAAATCCGTCACCTCAATGGCGATGATGGGCCTGATCAAGCGCGCCGGCGGACGGGTGCTTTCGGGCTCGATGGAGCTGCAAACCAGGAATAACCAGATTGTCGACCTGGTGGCGGCGCCCGAGTCTGTCATGCGCACACTGCGGGGCTCGTCCATGTCGATGATCTTTCAGGAGCCCATGACTTCGCTGAATCCGGTCTTCAAGATCAGCGCGCAACTCATCGAAGGCATCTTGCTGCATCAGCGGTGCAGCCGTGCGCAAGCCGAAGCCCAGGCATTACGCATGCTGGACCTGGTGCGTATTCCGGATGCGAAGCAGGTCATGAACCGGTTTCCCCATGAGCTTTCCGGCGGCATGCGCCAACGGATCATGATTGCGATGTCGCTGGTCTGCGAGCCCACACTGCTGATCGCCGACGAGCCGACCACAGCGTTGGATGTGACGGTGCAGGCGCAGATCCTGCGGATTATCAAGGAGCTGCAAGATAGCCTGGCCATGGGTGTGATCTTTATCACCCACGATATGGGCGTGGTGGCGGAAGTCGCAGACCATGTGATGGTGATGAAGAAAGGCGAGACCGTTGAGCAAGGTCCGGCAAGGGCAGTGCTGCAGGAGCCCAAGCAGCCCTACACCCGGGCATTGCTGGCGGCTGTTCCAAAAATCGGCTCAATGCGTGGCACTCAACTTCCCGCAAAATTTGCCTTGATCGATGATGACGTCGCAGCGGGTGCAGAACCTGCGCCTGGCGTGGCCCCGGACTACCAGAGTCCGCCGGTGCTCAGAGTCGAGTCGTTGTCCATTCGGTACGACCTCAAAGGTGGTCTCCTCGGGAAGGTCCGGCGCCGTGTGCATGCCGTCGAAGGCATCGACTTTGATATCTACTCAGGTGAAACGCTGGCCCTGGTGGGCGAGTCCGGGTGCGGGAAATCCACCAGCGCTCGTGCGATTGCCGGGCTGATGCCGATACAGGGCGGGAATATCGTTTTCGGTGGCAAGAACCTTACGACGTTGAACAAGAGCGATATGAACTCGCTGCGCCGCGATATCCAGATGGTCTTCCAGGATCCCTATGCATCCCTGAACCCGCGTCTCACGATCGAGAACAGCCTGCTGGAGCCGCTGCATGTTCATGGCATTGCACATGGCGCGCAAGCACGAAAGCAGGTGCGAATATTGCTGGAGAAGGTGGGGCTGTCGGCGGAGCATGCACAACGCTATCCGCACGAGTTCTCGGGTGGGCAGCGACAGCGGATCTGCATCGCGCGGGCGCTGACTCTGTCTCCGAAGCTGATCATCGCCGATGAAGCCGTCTCGGCGCTGGACGTGTCCATTCAAGCCCAGGTGATTAATCTCCTGCAGGACCTGCAGCGCGAGATGGGCATTTCATTCCTGTTTATTTCCCATGACCTGGCGGTGGTCGAGCGGGTCAGCCACCGGGTCGGGGTGATGTACCACGGACGCATCGTTGAGATCGGGCCACGCCAGTCAGTGTTCGAGCAGCCTCAGCACCCTTACACCCAAAGGTTGCTGAGCGCGGTGCCCTCGGCGGACCTGAACGTGCCCAGAAAGCCGTTCAGCCTGATGGAGGAGAGCGTGCCCAGCAGGATTTACGAGGTGGGCTACAAGGCTCCGCCGATCAGTTACCGCGAGGTCGCCGCGGGCCACTTCGTTGCAATTTGAGCGCCGGGTATCACAGGTCGACACACCGCCCTGTGCGGGCGGGTTCAACTGCCCTTAACGAGCATGTACTTGCTGAAATTGTTGATGTGATCATCAAGATTATCCTCAAGCATCATCCGGTACTGATCACAGAAATACTTCAGCATCGCCTCACGGGCCTGGGCCATTTCTTCGCCGGATTTAAAGCTGCGTGCGCTGACCCAGGCATTGAAGCGTGTGGTGCCGAACATCATCGAGGCGCTGACTTTGCCCAGGTCGGCGAACGCCCTGAACTGCTCGTTGGACAGCTCGATGTGCGCGTCCGCGCGATCATAGAAGCCGTTGTCGGTGGTGTCTGGCATTGCGGTTACCTTCCTGTTCGTGAGTGCGGCGAAGGTACCGCCGCGCTCCACAGGAAGGCAACCACATCGGCCGCTTCAGGCCTTATTTATTGCGCGTCACCCTCCACACCGTGTTGGCCAGGTCATCGGCAATGATCAGCGCACCCTTCGGATCAACCGTGACCCCCACCGGCCGCCCGCGAGTCTTGCCATCGTCCCCGCGGAAACCCGTGGCGAAGTCCAGCGGCTCACCGGCAGGCTGGCCATTGCTGAACGGCACGAAGATCACCTTGTAGCCCACCGGATTGTCCCGGTTCCAGCTGCCGTGCTCGCCGACGAAGACGCCGTCGGCATATTTCTCGCCCATGGCCGGGATGGAAAAGTCGACGCCCAGCGCGGCAACGTGGGAACCCAGGCTGTAATCCGGCTTGATCGCGGCGGCGACCTTGGCCGGGTTCTGCGGTTGGGCGCGGGTGTCGACGTTCTGGCCCCAATAGCTGTAGGGCCAGCCGTAGAATTCGCCTTCGCGCACCGAGGTCAGGTAATCCGGCACCAGGTCCGGCCCCAGTTCATCCCGCTCGTTGACCACCGCCCACACCTGCCCGGAGCCCGGTTGAATGGTCAATGCCGTCGGGTTGCGCAAACCGGTTGCATAAGGCTTGTGGGCACCGGTGGCGGCGTCGATCTGCCAGACCATCGCCCGGTCGATCTCGACCTCCATGCCGCGTTCGGTGATGTTGCTGTTGGACCCGATGCCCACATACAGCGAGCAGCCGTCGGGGCTGATCGCCAGGGATTTGGTCCAGTGATGATTGATCGCGGCGGGCAGCTCGGTGACGGTGGTGGGCGGGCCACCGGCCTTGGTCTGGCCGTCTTCGTAGTCGAAGCGCACCAGCGCATCCTGGTTCGCCACGTACAGCTTGCCGTCGGCAAAGGCCAGGCCGTAGGGCGCGTTGAGGTTTTCGGCGAACACGGTTTTCAACTCGTAGGTGCCGTCACCGTCGGCATCGCGCAGCAGGGTCAGGCGATTGCCGCCCTTGACCTTGGTGTTGCCCTCGGCCTTGATCACGCTGGCGATCACATCCTTGGGCTTGAGTTTCGCTGCGCTGCCGCCCCGGCCTTCGGCGACGAGAATGTCGCCGTTGGGCAGCACCAGGGTCTGGCGCGGGATCCGCAGGTCGGTGGCGATGGCCGTGATGTTGAAACCCTCGGGCACCGTAGGTTTCTGCTCGCCCCAGGCCACCGGTTCGGCGATCTTCATGCTGGGCAACAGGCCGCGCTGGGGTTCCGGCAGCTTGGGGTTGGGGCCGCGAGCTTGAGTGCTGTCGGCTTCGCCACCGCAGGCGCTCAACAACATCGCCATGCTTAAAACGGTCAGCGTGCTGGAAGGCTTCATTGGGCACCTCCCGAGCGCAGGTTGGTCAGCCCGACCCACGTGGTCACGCAGGCCAGCAGGGTCACGACGGCAGACAGCACCAGGCCCGAAGGCATCACGGCCCAGGCATCCTTCGCATGCTCAAAGGCATTCACCAGGCCTAGCGCCCAGGTCACCAGCAACAGCAGGAAGTACACCGTGGGGCGCCCGGCCTTGCGGTCGGCACGCAGCAGGTTGACCAGTGCAAACAACCCCGCCAGCCCGCAGAACAGCAGGGCGCCGGCGATCAGCCAGGCGGCGAAGTTGCTCCATTGGATCTGGTAGGTCTGGTAGTAGGCAATGTCGCTCAGCAGGGCGCCGAGAAACAGCGGGACGGTACCGGCCAGCAAGGTCGCGTGAAGCGGACCAGGCGTGCAGCGGTAGGTGAGGGTGGTGGTGTCGGTCACGGGCGGCTCCTTATCGTTGAGCGGCCCTGATGAGGCTCATCAGGGCCGCGCTGACTGCGCTTAAGGAAGGAGCGTGCTGCTTGCGCGTTAGTTCACCCGCTATTCGTTTCCAAATATGTTGCGTCAGTTGATGCGTGGATGTTGCTGCACCAGGTTTTCGCGCTTGGCTTCCAGCTCGGCGATTTGCGCGTCGATGTCTTCGATCTTCTGCTCGATATTGTCTTCGTGCTCCTGCAGCAGCTCCTTGGCTTCCTCGAGATCCGACGCCGCCGGTGCCGCGCCGCGCAGGGGTTTGTTGGCGGTTTCCTTCATCGTCAGGGCGGTGAAAAGCCCCAGTACGGCGAATACCATCAGGTAATAGGCCGGCATGTACAGGTTGTTGGTGGTCTCCACCAGCCAGGCCATGGCGGTTGGCGTGAGGCCGGCAATCAGGATCGAGATGTTGAAGGCGCTGGCGAGCGCGCTGTAGCGGATGTGGGTAGGGAACATCGCCGGCAGGGTGGACGCCATCACGCCGATAAAGAAGTTGAGCACCACCGCAATGATCAGCAGCCCCGAGAAAATCAGCCCGAGCTTGCCGCTGTTGATCAGCATGAACGCCGGAATGGCGAGGAAGAACAGCGCGATGCTGCCGAACAGAATGAAGGGTTTGCGCCCGATCTTGTCGCTGACAAAGCCAATCATCGGCTGCACGAACAACATGCCGACCATGATCGCGATGATGATCAACACGCCGTGGTTTTCGCTGTAGTGCAGGTTGTGCGACAGGTAGCTCGGCATGTAGGTGAGCAGCATGTAGTACGTGACGTTGGTCACCACCACCACGCCGACACAGGTCATCAGGCTGCGCCAGTGCTTGGTGGCGACTTCCTTGAACGAGACTTTCGGGCCGCCCGCCAGGCCTTCGCGGTCACCTTGTTCGAGTTGCTCCACGTGCTGTTGAAAGGCCGGTGTTTCTTCCAGGGCATGACGCAAGTAGAGCCCGATCATGCCCAGCGGCAGGGCGAGGAAGAACGGCAGGCGCCAGCCCCAGGACTGGAAGGCGTCTTCGCCGATTACCGCCGAAATCAACACCACCACGCCCGCGCCGAGCACGAAGCCGGCGATGGAGCCGAAGTCCAGCCAACTGCCGAGGAAGCCGCGCTTGCGGTCCGGGGCGTATTCGGCGACGAAGATCGAGGCACCGGTGTACTCACCGCCCACCGAGAAGCCCTGGGCCATCTTGGCCAGCAGCAACAGGATCGGCGCCCAGATGCCGATCGAGTCATAGGAGGGGATCAGCCCGATGGCGAAGGTGCTCAGGGACATGATCACGATGGTCGCCGCCAGGACCTTTTGCCGGCCGTATTTGTCCCCCAGCCGGCCAAAGAACAGGCCGCCCAGCGGGCGAATCAGGAACGGCACCGAGAAGGTCGCCAGGGCCGCGATCATTTGTACGCTGGGAGACGCTTCGGGGAAGAACACCTTGCCCAGCACATAGGCGACAAAGCCATACACTCCGAAGTCGAACCACTCCATGGCATTGCCCAGCGCAGCGGCGGTGATCGCCTTGCGCATCTTGGCGTCGTCGACGATGGTGATGTCATCCAATCCAATCGGATTGACGGTTTTCTTGCGTGATTTCATGGGAATACTCAGCCGCAGGTCCATTTCGATGCCACTGTTTTGGTGGCATGCGCTTAATGGGTCAGATACATGCGGACACTGAATAATTCACCACTGGCTGGATTTTTTTGTTAACGGCCCGGCAAGGATTAACTGATCCGCTCGCCCCCCAGGGAATCACGCTGCATCGACTGCAGGTTTTTCTCGATGGTTTCGCAAAGGGCTTCCATCTGGATCTGGTGCTCGCTGTCGCGGAACGGGCTTTGCAAATCGGTGCCGATGCGTTCGATGGCCAGCAGCATGAAGCCCACCACCGTGGACGCCAGCGGGGTGAACCAGCCCAGGGATTCCACCAGGCCCACCGGCACGATCAGGCAGAACAGCGAGATGAACAGCCGTGGGAAATACACGTAAGGGTAGGGCAGCGGCGTATTGGCGATGCGCTCCATGCCGCCCTGGCTGTTGGACAAATCCACCAGGGTCGACTCCAACCGTGCCAGGCGAATGCTGTCCAGGCGCCCGGCCTTGTATTCCTGGGCCAGCAGGGCTGCGGAGCCGTTGATGATGTCGTTGGAAAAGTTATTGGTACTGGTGCTGCGGGCGAACTCGTTGGCCGGCAGGAAGACGCGGATTTCTTCCGGGCAAGGCTGGCCCCGCAAGTGCGCCGCCAGGCAGTTCACATACGCCACGTGACGGCGCAGCAAGGTCGCCTTTATCGGGTTGACCTCATTGTCCGGGTCATCCAGCAGCGTCAGCACTTGCCGGGCGAAGCTGCGGGAATTGTTGACCATCGCCCCCCACAACGTGCGTGCCTCCCACCAGCGGTTGTAGGCGCTGCTGTTGCGGAAACTGATCAGCACCACCAGCGCCGAGCCGAGCAGGGTGAGGGGCATCAGCGGCAGGTTGATCTTGCTGTTGAGGAACAGCATGAAGTCCACGGTGACGGCGATATCCCAGAGCAGCAGCCAGAACAGCGCCCAGCCTACATAGCCCATGGTCTTGACGATCAGGCGGTATTTTTTGATGATGGCAGCTTTCAAACGGAAACCTCGCGGCGAGCGGTAAGCATCAATGCCCTAGCTCGGACGGTGTTTACCGGGTAAAGGTTCGCCGGGGGGCCGGGTCTTCAGGCCTGGAATGTCAGGACAAAGCGGTTTTCGCCCTGGGGCTTGCCGTCCGGTGCGGGCTGGTCGGGCACGAAACCGCAGCGGGTGAGGACTTTTTGTGAGCCCACATTCTCGGGGTACACGTACGCCACCAGGTGGGTCAGTGCCCAGCGCGTCTGTGCCTCGCGGATCAGATGGTTCAGCGCCAGGGTTGCCAGCCCTTGCCCGCACGAGCGCTCACCCACGCGGTAGCCGACTTCGGCAGAGCCCTTTGGCGAGTCGATGCTTTTCAGGTTGGCGCGACCGACGATTTCGCCGTTGGCGTCTTCGATCACGAACGGGTGCCATGTGCCGGTGGCCAGGCCTGATAGATAACCGTCAATATGCTCGGCGACGCCCTGCACCGAGTAAAACGATGGGTCGCGCGCCTCGATATGCGACTCGAACCAGTCACGGTTACGGGCTTCGAAGGCCAGCAATGCTTCAGTGTCCGTACTGCTCAGCTCGCGAACGCGAAATGACGTCATTGCTCGAATCTCCAGGGTTGTTCTGTCCATTTAGTCATGTTTTCGTCATAAAGGCGTGTGAAATTTGCCTGCCAAAAATATGAAATCATGGAGTTTTTCCGATGAGGGTAGTCACCTCCGGCTCGGCGTATCTGGACATCGATGCATACGCCTGCTGCATTGCGTATGCCGAGTTGTTGAATCGTCAGGGAATCGAGGCGCGTGCCGTCAGCAGTGCTCCACTGAATGCCAGCATCTCCAGGACCGTGCTCGGCTGGCTATCATCACTGGATGATTACCGACCCGGGCCCGGCGATGAGTTTGTGATGGTGGATATCTCGGACTTCCACCACTTCGACCCGGTGGTCGTGCTCGATCAGGTGGTGGAGGTGATTGACCATCACCCGGGGTTTGAAACCTATTGGGCGCAGAGGCTGGGAAGTGCCGCAGACATCCGTTTGATCGGTGCAGCAGCGACGCAGGTTTTCCTGCGTTGGGAAGCGGCCGGTTTGTTGCCGCTGATCAGTGAGCACAGTGCCGCGCTGCTGGCCACGGCAATCCTGGACAATACCCTGAATTTTACCGGGCAGTTGACATCCGCGGCGGATATTCGGGCTTATGAAACCCTCGCGCTGCTGGCCGAACTCGCGGCAGACTGGCCTGAGCGGTATTTCTCCGAGTGCCAGGCCACTATCGAGTCAGACCTTGCAGGCGCGTTGGCGGGTGACCTGAAGTGGCTGAAAGCCGACAGCAACCTGCCGCAGGTTTTTGCGCAGATGACGGTGTGGGATGCCGGTGCGCTGATACGAAAGCATCGCTCGACCATCGCTGATTGGCTGGCGGCGCAGGGGGAGGACTGGCTGGTGAATCTCATCAGTATCCGCGAGTGCAGAAGTTATTTCCTGGCTGAGCCCAAGGTCAGCCAGGAAAAACTGAGCCAGTTGCTTTCCATCGACTGGCAGGCCGGGATGGCGGTGCTGGATCGTTCGCTGTTGCGCAAGGAACTGCTAAGACTGGCGGCCACTGATTGACGGCGCTCACCAAAGTGACGTTCCTCTTTGATGAACCCGCAATACAATGGCCAGGGTATTACCGAAAAGGAACGGCAGTTGAACGAACACACATTGTCCATGCGCCTTGAGCGCGTGGCGACGCACGTCCCCGCCGGGGCGCGCCTGGCGGATATCGGCTCCGACCACGGCTACCTGCCGGTGGCATTGATGCGCCGCGGCGCCATCGTGGCGGCGGTGGCGGGCGAGGTGGCCCTGACGCCGTTTCGCGCAGCCGAGCGCACGGTGCGCGAGAACGAGCTGGAGCAACACATCACCGTACGCCTGGCCAGTGGCCTGGCGGCGATCGAGCCGGGAGACGGGATCACCGCGATCAGCATCTGCGGCATGGGCGGCGAGACCATCCGCGACATCCTCGACAGCGACAAGGCGCGCCTCAACGGCCGGGAGCGCCTGGTGCTGCAGCCCAACGGCGGCGAGCAACCGTTGCGCCAATGGCTGATGGAAAACGGCTACCGCATCGTGTGCGAAGAGCTGCTGCGGGAGAACCGATTCTTCTACGAAATCATCGTTGCCGAGCACGCCGGGCCTGTGACCTACACCGCCGAAGAACTGTACTTCGGCCCGCTGCAAATGCAGGCCCGCAGCCCGGAATTCCTGCTCAAGTGGCAGCGCATCCTGCGCCACAAACAGCAGACCCTGAGCGACTTCGCCCAGGCGCGGCAAGCGGTGCCCGAGGACAAGATGCAAGAGGTCGCCCAGCAGGCGCGGTGGATCGCAGAACTGCTGGCGTGAGGGTCAGCCTGCGAGGGTGTTCAGCTCTGCGAGTACCTCGTCCGAAAGATCCAGCTCGCCCACCGCGATGTTTTCCCGTAGATGGGTGACCGAGGACGTTCCCGGGATCAGCAGGATATTCGGGGAACGGCGCAGCAGCCATGCCAGGGCCAGTTGCATCGGGGTGACGCCGAGGCGCTGTGCGACGTTCGACAACACCGCTGACTGCACTGGCGAGAACCCGCCCAGCGGGAAGAATGGCACATAGGCGATGCCGTCCCGGGCCAATTCGTCGAGCATCGCGTTATCGTGCTGGTGGGCGATGTTGTACAGGTTCTGGACGCACACGAAGCGCACGATTTTTCGCGCCTCGGCGACCTGCGTCGGGGTAACGTTGCTGATGCCGATATGGCGTATCAGGCCCTGTTGTTGCAGCTCGGCAATGGCACTCAGGGGTTCCTCGATCGAGCCTTCGGCAGTGCCCATCACGCCGTGCATGGCCCGCACATTCACCACGTCCAGCACATCCAGGCCCAGGTTGCGCAGGTTGTCGTGCACGGCCTGGGTCAGCTCGGCCTTCGACGAAGCGTTGAACCAGGCGCCATCGTCGCCACGGCGGGCGCCTACCTTGGTGACGATCGTAAGATCGTCTTTATACGGGTGCAGTGCCTCACGAATAATCTGATTGGTGACATGCGGCCCGTAGAAGTCGCTGGTGTCGATATGGTTCACGCCGCAAGCGACGGCCTCGCGCAGTACGGCCAGCGCTGCATCACGGTCCTTGGGCGGGCCAAACACGCCTGGGCCGGCCAGTTGCATGGCGCCGTAGCCGATGCGGTTGACGGTGCGATCGCCGAGATTGAATGTGCTGGTGGTCATGGTCGGAGCTCTTGCTTGACGGGAGGAAGCCTATAATATGAAGGATCCTTCAGGTTTAGAATTCGCATTCCATGAGCCCTCTCAAAGCGTCGTTAAAGCCAAGAAAATCAGCGGTCCAGGCCCGGTCGGCGGCGACGGTGGAAGCGCTGCACACGGCAACCCTTCAGGTTTTGACCGCTCAGGGCCTGGTCCGCTGCACCACGACCCGCGTGGCCGAGCGGGCGGGCATGTCGGTGGGCAGTCTCTATCAGTACTATCCGAACCGCGATGCACTGCTTGCTGCGGTATTGGAGAAGCATCTGGTGCAGGTGGCCGAGACCGTCGAGCAGGCGTGCGATCAACACCAGGGCACCACGGTGGCGGAAATGGCATCGGGGTTTGTCACGGCTTTTCTCGCCGTGAAGCTGATGGACCCGACGGCGTCCAAAGCCCTGTATGCCATCGCAGGTGAGCGGGGCGGTGCGGAGCTTGTGGCGCGGATCAACAAGCGGGTGGTGGCCGCGATTGCAGCGATGTTGGCGACGGCGTCGGATGCCCGTTTTGAAGACCCATCCCTTACCGCCGCCATCTCGCTCAGCGCGGTGGTGGGACCGGTTCGGGCGTTGCTTGAAGGCAATGCATCTGCGGCCTTTGAAGCCGGCCTGGAACAGCAGGTGACCCGCATGCTGCGAGCTTATCTTCAAACCTATCAGTCACTTACGTAAACCGTGTTCAGGGTATTTTGCGGTGCTGCTTCGCACTAAAGTCAGATCCATGGGTCCATAAGCCCCGCAATCGAACTTTGAAGATTTAACCCATGCACTTACGCAAAATTGCAGTTGGGCTGTCGGCCCTTGTTTTGCTCTCCACCGGGGCGCAAGCCCGTGGCCTGCTGGACCTCATCACACCACCTCAATCCCATACCTCCCGCTCGGGCTCCATCAGCCAGGGCGCGGCCCTGGGTCTGTATTCAAGCCAACAGAAAAAGCCATCGTTCGACAGTTGCGCCGACCTGTTCCCGGCCGCACAACCGATCAACACGGCCACCGTGCCGGCCACCATGAAACCCCTGGCGCTGTGTTCCGATAATTTCGCGGTGCTGTACTCGCAAACCAGCAAGACCCCGCTGGTGGTGGTCGAACGCCTGAATGCCGGCCAGTTGAAGGATGCCAAAGGCGAAGAACGCACCAACCAGTTCTACCCCGACCCGCGTATTCCCAAAGGCGCGCGCGCCGAGTTGAGCGACTACCGTGGCCAACACCCGGCCGTGGACCGTGGCCATCAATCCCCGGCGGCGGATGCGCCGAGCACCAACGCCATGGCCCAGTCCTTTGCGCTGTCGAACATGGTCCCGCAAGACCCGACCAACAACCGCAAGATCTGGAGCAAGGTCGAGGCGGACGTGCGCAAGTTTGCCAAGCGCGCCGACGGCAATGTGTTCGTGTTCACCGGCCCGTTGTTTGACCCGGGCTACAGCACCATTGGCGACAACAAGGTCTGGGTGCCGACTCGCCTGTTCAAGCTGGTTTACGACGTGTCGTCCAAGCGCGCCTGGGCGTATGTTCTGCCCAACGCTGAAACCCGTATCGAGAAGCCGATGGACTACGCGACGTTTGTGAAGACTACCGGGCTCAAGTTGCTCGGGAATTTGCCGGTGACGGGGTCAGTCGGGCGTACTTGACGGCCTGAAACCGGGTGCGTCACTTGCCCTTTTTCAACGTCTTCAAGCGCAACGTTGCGCGCTGCACAGCGGCCATCTTCTCTGGCCGCTTCATCTTTTTCCATTTACGAATATCGTCCTTGGTGCGTCCACAACTCACGCACAGCTCACCACTGAGCTGGCAGGTTGAGACGCACGGGTTCTCGATATCTTTAGCCAAGGCTTTACCCCTTTACCGCATACAGTTTGAGCAGGCGCAGGCGCCAATCGCCGCCATGCTGCAGGTGGCATTCTTCCTCGGAGTCGAAGCGCACGTGGTGGTCCGAAGAAGGGCGATCCACCCCGGCATCCTCCAGCGCGGTGGCCGTCAGCTCGCGCATGCGCAGGTCCAGTCCGGTAGATAGGGCCAGTTCCCGGTTCGCCCTGGTATCGAATACCCAGATGACCAGCAGGCTTTGGGCAAAGGCCTGGTAGTCGACTTCGTGGGTCAGCCAGTCGAAGCCGGTGATTTCGGCCTTGGCGATTTCACAGGCTTCGGTCAGGGTCGCGACCAGGCGACGTTCGATGCGTGCGCTGTCGCGTTTGCTTGAAGACATGGGGATTCCTTGAGGAGCGAGGAGGGTGATGATACGCGAGAGATCCACTGTAGGAGCTGTCGAGCTTTAGCGAGGCTGCGATGGCGGACTGGCAGGCGACATCTTTATTGCCTGACAGGACCTCTTCGCAGCCTCGCTAAAGCTCGACAGCTCCCACACTGGATTCGTGTTGCCCTTCAGATATTGATCGTTCCCACGCTCTGCGTGGGAATGCCGCCTCGGACGCTCTGCGTCCAGCTGACGATGCAAGGTTCAAGTCCTGCGCAGGGGTGACGCGGAGCGTCACAGGATGTATTCCCACGCAGAGCGTGGGAACGATCAACTGTGCGAGCCTGCGAAGATCAACTGAGGGAGCTGTCGAGCTTTAGCGAGGCTGCGATGGCGGACTGGCAGGCGACATCTTTATTGCCTGACAGGACCTCTTCGCAGCCTCGCTGAAGCTCGACAGCTCTCACACTGGATTCGTGTTGCCCTTCAGATATTGATCGTTCCCACGCTCTGCGTGGGAACGCCGCCTCGGACGCTCTGCGTCCAGCTGACGATGCAAGGTTCAAGTCCTGCGCAATGGTGACGCGGAGCGTCACAGGATGTATTCCCACGCAAAGCGTGGGAACGATCAACTGTGCGAGCCTGCGAAGATCAACTGTGGGAGCTGTCGAGCTTTGGCGAGGCTGCGATGGCGGACTGGCAGGCGACATCTTTATTGCCTGACAGGGCCTCTTCGCAGCCTCGCTAAAGCTCGACAGCTCCCACACTGGATTCGTGTTGCCCTTCAGATATTGATCGTTCCCACGCTCTGCGTGGGAATGCCGCCTCGGACGCTCTGCGTCCAGCTGACGATGCAAGGTTCAAGTCCTGCGCAATGGTGACGCGGAGCGTCACAGGATGTATTCCCACGCAGAGCGTGGGAACGATCAACTGTGCGAGCCTGCGAAGATCAACTGTGGGAGCTGTGTTGCCCATCAGATATTTTTAGGCCGATCCAGCTTGCGCGTCATGGTGTACACCGCCACGCCGGCCGCCAGGATGCCCGAGGCCGCGCCGACCGCCAACGCCCAGCGCGGGCCAAGATGGTCGGCCACCCAGCCCACAATCGGTGCGCCAATCGGTGTGCCGCCCAGGGCCACGCCCACCCGCAGGGCGATTACCCGGCCGCGCATGGAAGGTTCGGTGGTGAGTTGCATCAGGCTGTTGGTGGTGTTGCTGAAGGTCAGCGCGCCCACGCCGATGATCACCAGCGCCCCGGCGAACAACCAATAGTTCGGGGCAATCGCCGCCAGCGTGCAGCCCACCCCGAACACCAGCGCGCCGATCAACAACGCCTTGAAGTGTGGCCGCTCGCGACCGGCTGCGAGCAGCGCCCCGGCAACGGTGCCGATGGCCAGGGTCGACGTCAGCAGGCCATAGCCGCGGGCATCGGCGTGGAACACGGTGACGGCCATGGTCGAGATGAAGATCGGAAAATTCATGCCGAAGGTGCCGATCAAGAACAGCATGATCAGGATCGCCATCAGGTCCGGCCGCGCCCACACATAACGCAGGCCTTCAGTCAGGCTGCCCTTGGTGCGCAGCGCCCGCAGGCTGGTGTGCAGGCCGGAAACCCGCAGCAGAAACAGCGAGGCCAGCACCGCGAAAAAACTCGCGCCATTGAGCAGGAACGCCCAGCCGGTGCCCACCGATGCGATGGTCACGCCGGCCACCGCCGGGCCAATCATGCGCGCCATGTTGAACGAGGTGGAATTGAGCGCGATGGCATTGGACAGGTCCGCTTCGCCCACCAGCTCCGCCACGAATATCTGCCGCACCGGTGCATCGAAGGCCGAGGCGCAGCCGGACAAAAACGCGAACACATACACGTGCCACAGCTGCACGATGCCGGTCAGGGTAAACACCCCCAGCATCAGCGCCAGCACGCCCATCACGCCCTGGGTGACCATCAGCAGCTTGCGCTTGTCGTAGTGATCGGCGGCGAAGCCGGTCCAGGGCAGCAACAGCAATTGCGGTCCGAACTGCAACGCCATGACGATGCCGACGGCCGACGCGTTATGCGGCGTGAGCTGGGTCAGCACCAGCCAGTCCTGGGCCGTGCGTTGCATCCAGGTGCCGATATTCGACACCAGGGCGCCGGCGGCCCAAATGCGGTAGTTGACGCTGCGCAGCGAGCGGAAAATGCCCATCGAACTCACACCGGCCCTGAGGAATGACCACCGTTGAAGCGCCCGAAATGCTGCGCCAGGAATACACTCAGGGCCAAGGCCCCGAGCCCGAGGGCGAGCACATCAGCGGTGCTTTTGAGGTCGAAGTCCCCGACCCGGCAGACCAGCACGTAGCCGATCACCAGGTTGAGAAAACCCCAGAGCACATTCAGCGTCGAGGAGGACCGCCCCTGGCCGCGCGGCTTGGCAAACGGCGTCTGGAAGGACTGGCCCATCAAGCCACTGAGGCAATGGGGCAGCGCGTTGGCGAGCAATACGCCGCCGAAGAAATAAGACACCAGCTCATGCCATTGCATCGTCACGCCCCCCTTGTTTCAAGCAAGCCGATGATCTCTTGCGCCGTGCCGGTTTCCCCCAGCTTCGGAAATACCTGGTTCAGGCTGTAGTGATGGGCCTCGGCGTTCGCGTCGGTCATGGCGTCGACGGCCAGGGTCACGTTGAAGCCGGCCTCGTAGGCCTGGCGCGCGGTGGACTCCACGCCGGTTCCGGTAGCAACGCCGGTGATCACCACTTGGGTCACGCCGCGTGCTTTGAGTTGCGCCTCAAGATCAGTGCTGGCGAAGGCACCCCAGGTGCGTTTGGTCACCCCAATGTCGCCGGGTTGCTGATCGAGTTCGGGCAGCAGGTCGGCCCATCCCGGTGGAAATACATCGATGCGCCGTGGCCGCTCGGTGCGCCCGGGGGCGAAGCCAGTGACGTTGACCAGCACCACCGGCATGCCGCGCTCGCGGAACGCGTCGAGCAGTGCACGGGAGCGTTCCACCACGGCGCCGATGGGGTGGATGAACGGGTATTCGGCGATGCCTTTTTGCAAGTCCACGATGATCAGCGCGGTGTTGGGATCCAGCAAGGTGACGGCCATGGGATGTCCTCGAACGGGTAGGGGGCTCAAAAGTCGGCGAGGCGCTCCAGCAGCTTTACCGCTGCCGCGAGTTCAGCTTGTTCTTCGGCAGACAGTTGCTCCTGCAGCGCCCGCAGCAGCCAATCGTCCTTGGCCGCCCGGCTGGCGATCAGGTGCTTACGAAAGCCGGGAGTCAGCTCGATCAGGGTTTGGCGCCCATCGCTGGGGTCGGGTTTGCCCCTGATCGCTTTCATCGTTTCCAGCCCGGCCACGGTGATGCGCATGGACTGCGGCCGCACGCTCTCCGCCCGGGCCAGGGCCGAGACGGTGCTGGGCCCGTCTCGGTCCAGGCGCAGCAGCACCGACTTCTGGGCGGAAGTGAAATCGTTCGGATGGGTTTGTTCCCGCAGCCGGCGTATCAGCTTGCCCAGGGAGATGCGCAGCTCGGCAGCCAGGGCGGCGGATTGGGTTTCGGAGGTGATGGAAGGTTTGTTCATGCCCGGACATTAGCATGCGTGCAGAAAAACTGTACAGTTTAGCTGTATGAATTTTTTGTCATAAAAGCCCGCGTCAACGGTCCTTTTGCCGGGGCGTTACCTGGTGTCGCGGCTGGGCGTGCTGTCGTTCATGGACCGGGATGGTGCAAGACCGAATGCTATGTGGGTGACCGATTGTTGGGCGTGGATGATGCGCGGGTTCTGCAACTGTTCACGGACTTGATGAGCCGCGCATTGACCTGATCGACATGCATGCGCGGCTTTTTCCGGGCCTATCAAGTGTGTTGATAGCGGTACTCCTGAGTCACCCCTTCATAGCCGTAGGCACTGGCCCGGCAGTCGATGATGTGCACATTGGAGTGCGGGTGCAGGTTGCCGATCAACTCCGCCAACAGCGTGTAGGCCTCACGATGAAAACGCGCCTTTTGCGCCTTGGTGTTGGTCTCATCGGTCACGGTGACTTCCAGGCGGAATGCGTTGCGCCCGTGTTCGGCCAGCGAGCGGTTATGAATGAACCACTGGTCGTGCGGCACAAAATCGAGAATCAGCAAGGTCTGCTCCGGGCGTTTCTCGAGCACTTCACAGGTCAGTGCAGTGAGCTGCGGGACGAGCTGGCGGACCAGTTCTGGATTGCGTTCTCCGGATATTTTCAGGGTGATGCCTGGCATGGCGAATTCCTCGTAAGGGTAGGGTGAGGTGCCAGATTAAGAAAATTATTCGGATCTGAAAAGCGGGAAGATATAATGATATCTATCGGAAAAAACGCAGGTTAGACATGCGCCCCTTTGACCTTGAGCAACTGCGCTCCTTCGTCACCATCCTGGAATCCGGCAGCCTTTCGGCGGCCGCGCCCAAGTTGTGCCGTTCCCAGTCCGCGCTCAGTGAGCAACTTCGCAAGCTGGAAACCTTCACCGGCGTGACGCTGCTGGAGCGCGGCAAAAAAGGCGTGAGCCCCACACCTGCCGGAGAGCGCCTGCTGGCACATGCGCGTGAATTGCTCGCGCTGAGTGACTGCGTGCTTGAGGATATGCGCGGCGTAACCTTGAGCGGCGAACTGCGCCTGGCCATCACCGACTATTTTTTGCCGAGCGCCATCGCGGGCATGTTGAAGGGTTTGCGCACGCGATATCCGCAGCTTCGGTTGCATGTTTCGGTGCGCAAGAGCCTGCAAATCGAAAAGGGCGCCAACAGCGGCGAATTCGACATTGGCCTGTCGATGCGCATCCTCGACGGTCGCAGCCTTCCCGAAGGCATTCCCGTACGACGAGAGGCCCTGCGGTGGGTGGCACTCAGTGGGTTCGACGCACAGCACGAACTCGTGGCGCCGCTGCCGTTGGTGGTACTTCCCCAGGATTGCAGCTTGCAGCGGTTCACCATCGACCTGTTGGATGCGCGCGGGGTGCCGTATGTCATTGCGCATTCCGCGTCCGGGGTGGCGGGCCTGCAATCGGCACTGCTGGCGGGGCTGGGTGTGGCGTGCCTGAACAGCTCGGCCGTGCCTGCCGGGGCCGAGGCATGCCGGTCGATTCAAACGCTTCCGGCGCTGCCCGATGTCGAGTTCAGCCTGTTACCGCCGCGTCCGGGAGAGGCTTCGCTGGTCAGTGCAGTGCGAGAAATGTTGATCACGCACTTTTCCTAGCGGCTCAAGACCTCCGGCTGGCCCCCGGCGGCTGCCCGGTGACGCGCTTGAATGCCCGGCTGAACGCGGCCTGGGAGTTATAGCCAAGGCGTTGCGCCACGGTTTCAATGGGCAGCCGCTCCAGCGTCAGCCACTGGCTGGCCAGGCGCATCCGCAGTTCGGTGGCGTAGCGCAACGGTGGCGTGCCGATCGTGGTTTGAAAGTGTTGGGCGAACACCGAGCGCGAGGTATGACACTGCGCCGCCAGCTCTTCCACCGTCCAGTCGCGCCCAGGCTGTTGATGCAACGCCAGCAGGGCCTTGGCCAGGCGCGGGTCGCGTAGCGCGGCCACCAGGCCGGACGCATTCCCGCAGGCACATTCGACCCAGCCCCGAACAACCATGGCCGCCACCACGTCCGCCAAGCGCGCCAGAATGCCGGCGAAGCCGATGCGGGCGCTGCTGACTTCACGCTCCATGGCCGCCAGGATCGGCATCAACCCCGGATAACGTTGGCCCTTGGCGTCGATCAGCATCAGGTCCGGCATCAGGCGGCCAAGGCCGTGCAAACTCCCCAGTTCAAACTCCATGCAGCCGCTGAAGAGCAGGGTGCTTTGAGCCACGCCTGCATCGGCGCGGGCATCCACGGCACACACCGCATCGCCGAGGGCTGCGGCGTTGAAGCTGTCGATGTCCTGCACCGGCACCTCCGGGCTGGAGAGCAACTGATGGGCGCCCCCGTGGGAGATGAACACGGCGTTGCCCGGCGTCAGTTCGTACTGCGTGCCGTCCTCGGTACGCAGGGTGACGCCGCCGGCGGCGACAAGGTGGAAGTACGCATGCCCGGGTTTGGCCGCAAAGCCCAGGCCAAACGCCGGCCCGGCCTGGATGCGGCGGTACTCGACGCCCCGCAGGCGCATGCCGCGCAGCAGCTCGTTGATGAGGTCAGAGGACACGTCGAACGGTTCTGGAGGCATCATTTTCGGGGTTTCGGTAAAGGATTCAAGATTTTGCATCATAGATCATCCTGCCCTGCGTACCTAGACTGGCGGTCGCGATAACTTTTGGAGGGTGACCAGTGATGAGCAGTTGTGTGTGTGACGCCGTAACCGGTGCAGATGTGGCGCCCGCGACACCGGCCTGGATGGCGGTGTTTTCGTTGGCGATGGGCGTGTTCGGATTACTCACGGCGGAGTACCTGCCGGCCAGTTTGTTGACGCCGATGGCGGCCGAACTCGGCGTCTCGGAAGCCTTGGCAGGGCAGGCGGTGACAGTCACGGCGGTGGTGGCGTTGTTCGCCGGGCTGCTGGTACCGGGCCTGACCCGCGGGATCGACCGGCGCGTGGTGCTGTTGTGCTTCAGCGCACTGATGATCTGCTCCAACCTGCTGGTGGCGGTCTCGTCGAGCCTCACGGTGTTGCTGCTGATGCGCGTCCTGCTGGGCATCGCCCTGGGTGGCTTCTGGAGCATGGCGGCGGCGGTGGCGATGCGGCTTGTACCGGCGGCACTGCTGCCGCGTGCCTTGTCGATCATCTTCAGCGGCATCGCGGTGGGCACTGTCGTGGCGGTGCCGCTGGGCAGCTTTTTGGGTGGGCTGTACGGCTGGCGCAGCGCGTTTCTCGCCGCCGCCGCAGTGGGCGGCGTGACCCTGGTGTTCCAGCTGTTCACCCTGCCGCCGCTCGCACCCCGCAGGACCGCCCGCTTGAGGACGGTGCTGGAAGTGCTGCTGCGTCCGGGCATTGCCGTGGGCATGTTGGGGTGCGTGCTGGTGCACACCGGGCACTTTGCGCTGTTCACCTATATCCGGCCATTCCTGGAAAGCACCACTGGCGTGGGTGCCGAGGGGCTGGCGTTGATGTTGCTGGGGTTCGGCGTTGCAAACTTTGCCGGCACGCTGCTGGCCGGCTGGCTGCTGGTGCGTCTGCCGCGTGGAACATTGGTGCTGATGCCCGCGCTGGTGGGCGTTGCGGCGCTCGCCCTGGCGCTGTTGCCGGCAACCGTGACCGGGCAGGTGTGGTTGTTGATGCTCTGGGGCCTGGCGTTTGGCGGGGTGCCGGTGGCCTGGTCGAACTGGGTGGCGCGGGCAGTGCCTGACCAGGCCGAAAGCGCCGGGGGCATGGTGGTGGCTTCAGTGCAGTCGGCGATTGCCGCCGGGGCGGCGGCAGGCGGCGCGATGTTCAGTTTCAGTGGTATCGGCGGGGTCTTTGTCGCGGCAGGTATCTTGATGCTGTTGGCGGCACTGTTGATTGCGCTGAAGGTGAAGGTTGAAGCGCCTCCACAAGGTGCAGAGGCGGGGCCGGCGTTTCATCTCTGAAACCGTGTTAGAGGCAGGGGGCGAGAATAAACGCATGCGCTTCGCCCTCCTTTCAGTCCGCTTGATCAATCTTGCTGATTTGGGGCTCAGGTCCGACTCCGAGCAATCGTAGGTGAACGACCGCCTGCTGATCATTGCCCGGCAACGACCCTCGTATCTCTCTTTACTTCGGTAGCTACGCAAAATAACCTCTGCCTCGCAGGCACCGTCCTGCTCCTTCAGGTTTGGCAAGGCGCTTCACACTCACCAGCACCGCCTGGCAGGTGTCATGGTGCTTGCACGTTGAGGTTCTGCGATGAGCGCAGTCGTTGATCATGGCGTCCGTTTCGGACGAATTGCAGTAACGCTTCCCGTAAAGGACATGGGCAGGGCCCATGATTTTTACACCAGGGCCCTGGGGTTTACGAAAGCATTCGAAAATGGAAACCCGATCGGCTTCATGATTCTGCAGCGCGACCAGGGCGAGCTGCATTTGACCTTGCAACCCAACCACCCAGCCGCCGCGTTCACGATTGCCCACCTGATGGTGGACGATGTCGACAGGCTGCACGCCGCTTGCGTGCAGCATGGGGCGAGGATCATCAAGCGCCTCAAGGATCAGGATTACGGGTTGCGGGCGTTTGTGTTCGAAGACCCGGACGGGAATCGTATTGATGTAGGTCAGCCGCTCTAACCGAGCAATCAGGGAAGATAATGTTGACGACTACCGATGTTGTTCACACGCTGCGTGCACCGTCAGAGCTTGATTACTACGACACCCGGTCAGCCCCGCTGCCTACTGAAATCACCGCGCTGGATGCCTGGAACATCATGACCGGCGAACCGGGGCCGTTGATGCAGGTGGCTTTCCGAATCAGGGATGCCATTTCCTCGTTGTTTGGTGTGAAGCGCATCGGTGGGTTCTCCGGCACCTTGCGCGAGGCTGTGCAGGTCGGCGACCGGCTGGACTTCTTCCTGGTGGAACGCAGCGCGCCCGACATGCTGGTGCTGACCGAGCGTGACCGGCACCTGGATGTGATGATCTGCCTTTCAATCGCTGACCGTGTACTCACGATCACCTCGTCGGTTGTCACCCATAACACCTATGGGCGCCTCTACATGCTGCCAGTGGGGCCAGCGCACAAACTCATCGTGAATGCTCACCTGCGACGACTTGAACGAACGCTGCAAGAGACAGCCGCAACGCCCGGCGGGTAGGCACGTTCACCGCCCGCCGGGAGGTGGATCAATTGCCTTTTTCAGCCGCCAAGAAGTACGCAACCAACGCATTGGCGTGACCATGGCCCATGCCGTGTTCAGTCTTGAGCAAGGCCACAAGCTCCATATGCTTCCTGGAACTGGCGGCCTTGAGCAGATCCAGCCAGTGGCTAATGGGTTGCCCATAGTTTTTTTCGATGGAGGGGAAGTACGACGCTGGCCCTTTTGTTTTTGTGTCGTCGGTCATGATGCAAACTCCCTTTTTGCTGAGGTGATAATGCCCGGATAACGTTACCGCTCTGGACTCACCGGGTCCACCGTACGGCCCATCCCTACACGCCCCCGTTGGCCTCGCCAATCAGAATATCCTCGAAGAACGCACCGACCGGTTGTGTGGGATGGCAGATCTGTATCTCCAGCACCCAGACCATCTCGCTCGGTACGATCTCGACTTCAGCCAGCTTGTCCTGCCCGAACAGGGCATGCGGGAAGTCGGCGATGCGGTGTCCGGCCAGGTTGCGCTCAAGGCGCCAGCCCTTGGAGAGGGCGCTACCCTCAGCGAAGTCGTACAGCTCGCGCCCGGTCAGCCCGCGGTGCCAGGCATCGCGGGTCTCGTCGAACACTTCATGCAGGGCCTTCGTGCAAGCGTCATGCAATGGGTGCTCGCCGAAGACGAAGGTGTCGCCATAGTCGCCTTCATAGCCATCCCACACCGGGCCAAGGTCGACCACGGCGATATCGGTGGGCCGCAGCTTGCGCAGCAGGTCGATGCCTTGGCGGGGCGTGCGGATGGTGTCTTCGCCAAAGCGAATATAGGTGGGATGCCAGGTGTGAGACGCGCCCATGGCCTGCAATGTCTCACTGGCCATTGCGAGGGCTTGCGCCGTGGTCATGCCGACTTTCAATTGATCGGCGATGGCGGCCAGGGCCCTGACCGTTTGCTCGCGGGCGGCGAGCATGCCGTCCAGCGAGTAGCGCGGGCCGACTTTTTCCAGCACCGGGTGCCGCGTGTTGAGCGACTCCGCTGGCGTCAATGCACCGCTGGGGACGAAGGCTTCGGCGACAAAACGATGCGCCTGCGCACCTGCCGCCAGGCAGGCTTCGCGGGCCTGGTTGATCATCGTGCTATTGCCGCAGGCGTAGATTTGGCTCTCGGCCCAGTCATGGGGCTGTGTCAACGCGACCTGCTGTACGCGGGCGTCTGCCGACAAAACCCGATGCCAGAGAAAGCGTGGATGGGCCTGGCTGGCCCGTTCGAGAAACTCGACGTCGTAGAAGTCCGCCGGTGCCGAGTTACCCCAATACAGGGTGACCTCGGCCTGGCGGGCCAGGGCCGTCAGCAGCAAGGGCTTGATACCGGCATAACCGGTCCCGGTGGCGAACAGCACAACAGGGCGCTCATCGTCGTGTTGCCAGGTGCAGGCGCCCACGGGGCCTTCGAGTTTCACGGCATCGCCCACTTGCAGGGTCGGCAGGATGCGTTCGGAAAACAGGCCGCCGCTGACCTGGCGAATATGAAACACCAACCGGCCTTGGTCCTGCGCGGGCAGATTGGCCACGGAGAAACAGCGGCTGTCGCCATCGTCGAGGCGAAACCTGAGGTACTGGCCGGCCCGGACTTCGAGTGGCTGGGCAGTCAGCAACACCAGCTCGACGATGTCGGCGCTCAACGCGCGTTTGCTGATCACCTGTGCGCTGGCTTCCAGCGCGGGCGTGTCCAGTGACCAGCCGGGGATTTCCAGGCGCATGTCGCTGCAGGCATGGCTCTGGCACAGCAACATCTCGTCAGCCGCGAGCGGATAGGAGGCGGCAGGGGTGTCGGGTGTGCGCAGCTTTTCCCGGTGCTGGCCCGACACCACCTTGACCTTGCACGACCCGCAGGCGCCGCGCCGGCAGGAAAAGGGTACGGCGAGACCGCTGGCCAGCATGGCGTCGAGCAGCAATTGATCGGCAGCTTCGAAGGATTTGCCCGAGGGCAACAATTCAACGACATGGCGGTTTTGCATAAACACCTCGGGGCAATTGAGGCTCGATTGTTGCGGTAGACTAGGACCAGGAGAACCTCCAGTTTTGGATAATTCATATGGTCCAGCTTCGCAAATGGCGCCCGTTGCTCAAACTCGATGGGGAGCAGCCGCAGGCGTCCTACAGAAAGATCGTCGAGGGCTTGGTGAGCGCGATTGTCGAGGGCCGCCTGCGCCCCGGAGCGCTGTTGCCCGGCACGCGGGAGATGGCGCAACTGCTGGACGTCAACCGCAAGACGGTGATCCTTGCCTACGAGGAGGCCGTGACCAAGGGCTGGCTGGTCAGCCTTCAACGTCGCGGTACCTTCGTCAGTTCGCAGTTGGCGACAGGCGCGGTGCCGGCCACCCGCGCCCCGAAGTCGTTTGCCCCGGCATTGCGGGAGGCGCCTGCGGCGGCCTATTTCACCCCGGGCGAACAGGTGACAGCCCTGCAACACCGGCCCGGCGCGCTGTTTTTCGACAATGGTGCCTGTGACCATCGCTTGCTGCCGCAAGCCGTGCTGCACCGCTATTACCGCAATGCCTTGCGCAACAGCTTTACCACCAACACCGTGCGCCATGGCAGCGAAGGCAGCGGCCAGTACCTGCGCAATGCCCTGGCCGAAATGTTGCGCCACAATCGCGGCCTGACGGTCGGCGCGCCGCAGATTTGCCTGACCCAAGGCGTGCAGATGTCGCTGTACCTGACCGCCAGCGCGCTGCTCAAACCCGGTGATGTGGTGGTGGTCGAACGCCTGAGTTACCCACCGGCCTGGGAGATTTTCCGCCAGTTGGGTGCGCAACTGGTCACCGTGGACCTGGACGACGAAGGTTGCCGGGTCGACCAACTCGCCGAGCTGTGCCGCCTGCATGACGTACGGATGATGTACGTCACCCCCCATCACCAGTTTCCTACCACCGTCAGCCTGCGTGCCGGACGTCGCCAGCAGCTCCTGGAACTGGCCCGGCTGCATGACTTCTGCATCATCGAGGAAGACTACGACCACGAGTATCACTTTGCCGGACGGCCCTATTTGCCTCTGGCCAGTGATAGCGCGCAGCGTCATGTGATCTACATCGGCTCGCTGTCCAAGTCCCTGGGCAGCACCTTCCGTTGCAGCTACATCGTTGCACCGTCGAACCTCATCGAAGTGCTTGAGCGTACGGCGGCGGTGAGCCTGGGCCAGGGCGATGCCGTGATGCAGCGGATGCTCGCGGACCTGATCAACGATGGCGAATTGAAGAAGCACCTGCGGCGGGTTTCCAGGGAATACCGTCGGCGTCGGGAGACCCTGCTCAGTTGTTTGCTGGAAGCTTTTGGCGAGCAGATCTCTGTGCAGGAACCCGAAGGCGGGCTGGCGTTGTGGGTAAGGTTCGCCGACTCAATCAACGTCGACCGACTGGCTGAAAAAGCGCTGGAGCTGGACCTGGTGGTGCGCAGCGGTCGCCTGTTTTCACCGTTTGATCATCCTGAAAATGCCTTGCGCCTGGGCTTCGCCTCGCTCAATTCGGAGGAAATCCGCGTCGCCACGCAGCGTTTGGCTCAGGCGGCGCGGGCGATTGGGGAAGTGGCTAAATAGTTACGCCGGCTGACGCCCACACTGTTCAGTCCGGAAGTGGAGATCTAACAAGCAAAGAAAAACCAATGTGGGAGCGGGCTTGCTCGCGAATGCGGTGGGCCAGTCAGCACATTTTTCACTGACAGACCGCATTCGCGAGCAAGCCCGTTCCCACAGTTGATCTTTGTTGGATTGGGCATTGCGTTCACACCAGCCGAACCTAGCGCGACAACACCGGCGCTGCGCCTTTTTCCTCCACGCCCACCTCATGCAGCGAAATCCGCGACGTCTCCGGCAACGCCAACCCGCCCGCCAACGCCAGCACCGCCACCGCAATCAGATAAAACGCCGGCGACAGGTTGCTGCCGGTGGTACTGATCAACCACGTCGCCACCAACGGCGCCGTACCGCCAAAGATCGTGTACGCCATGTTGTAGGTAATCGCCGAAGCCGTATACCGCGTGCGTGTCGGAAAGGTCTCCGACAACAACGCCGCCGTCACCACCCCACACAGCACCGCGCCCACCGCCAGCAACATCACCCCCACCACCGACGCCGCGAACGACCCGGAACTGGCCATCAGGAACGACGGGTACACCACCACAATCAACAACACACACGCCGTCATCACCGTGACCCGACGCCCCACCCGATCCGAATACAACCCCGCCAGCGGGCAGATCGCCGCCGCGAAAATCAGCGCAATCAGCGACACCAGCAACGCCACCGCCCGACTCAAGCCACCCGCCACCTGCAGATACGTCGCGAAGTAGGTGGTGAACATATAGAACGACAACGCCGTAAGCGACACAAAAGCGCCCAGGCAACAGATCGCCGCACCATGGTTGCGCAAGGTTTCCCTGAGGGGAGAGTGCGCGACCGCGTGCTCCTGCTTCACCGCCTGGAAGGCCGGCGTCTCATCCAGCTTCCAGCGCAGGTAAAGCCCCACCAGCCCCAGCGGCGCCGCGATCAGGAACGGCAAGCGCCAGCCCCAACTGCCCATTGCCTCGGCGGACAGCGAAGCCTCCAGGGCGTACGCCACCACGGCCGCCGCAGCGAACGCAGAAAACGTCGACACCGGCACAAAACTGCCATACCAGGCGCGCTTGTCACTGGGCGCGTGCTCCATCAAATAGGCACAGGCCCCGGCGTATTCGCCCCCGGCGGAAAAACCCTGGGCGCAGCGAATCAACGACAACAGAATCGGCGCCGCTACACCGATGGCGGCATAGGTGGGCAGCAGGCCGATCAGCGTGGTGGCGCCGGCCATCAGCAAAATCGTCATGGCCAGCGTGCGTTTGCGCCCGATCCGGTCGCCGAGCATGCCAAAGAAAATCCCGCCCAGGGGCCGGAAGGCGAAGGCCACCGCGAACACCGCAAAGGTCTTCAGCAACGCCGCGCTGGCGTCACCGCTGGGGAAGAATTGCTGGGCGATGGTGGTGGCGAGAAAACCGTAGACGGCGAAGTCGAACCACTCCACGAAGTTACCGATACCGGCGGCGATGATCACTCTGCGCAGGGTTTGGGGGCTGACCTGTTCGGTGGATGGGCTCGTCATGGGGGAAGGCCTCGGCGGTGGTAGGGGGATGCTTGATTATCGGGGGCGGGGATTGGGCGGCGGGGCTCAAAAGAGTCGTCCGCGTAGTCAGTAGCGACTGGGTGGGAGTGATGCAGGCAGGATTTGGGCCAGGTAAGGCGGGGAGCTATCCAGGGAGGGGGTGGGTGATTTCTACGCAAGGACCACAACGGAAAAGGGGTCAGACCACGTTTTCACTATCTGCCAGATGTAAAAGACAGTTCGCCGAGAGAAGTTTCGTGTGCCTTGATTCCCGAATGAGGATGAAGAAGACTCCATCAATTATCTGAGGTCGAACCAACGACCGAAGTTGTCGAAATGGGATTACTTTTGAGCATGGGGCCGCCGATGCAGGGAAAAACGTTCGAGATAGTGCGAATAGATCAGATCCACGAAATTGTTTCGCCAACCGTAGAGTCACTTTTACAGCCGTTAGGATTCGAAGTTCAGGGCCCGCTGTCCTGGCTTCGTAGCGTCGATGCTCCCATTCGCCAACTCTTTCGCCTTGAGCAGTGGAAAGGCGGCGCGCTAGCGCCGTCATGGGCTCTGTCACTGGACTTCGTTCCCCATCTTTCCGGCAATGAAATCAAATGGCACAGGACGTCAAAATCAGCACGACCTGATCTGACTTTCGATGTGCGCGATCGAGCGTTTGATATCTCATGCAGCTACGGACCTGATGCCATAGCAACCAGCGCACCCAATATCCTCCGGGCTGCCATTCCAAAAGCTGAATCGTTTTGGGACGAGGCTCGTTCGATAGCCGCCCTGCCTGGTGCTTTCGAGCGGGTCAAGCAGCATTTGTCGACGGGTGGCCTGGGTTTCTACAACTACATACAACATCCTCTTGCATACGCGTTTGTATTGGCCATGAACGGCAAGCCCGATACAGCCGAAGAAGAGTTTCAACGCTATTCACAGCGTCTTTCAGAGGCGGCTCGAAAAAAACTCCGCAAGCTATTCATTGATGCAGGCGGTCACCTTGGCTAAGCGAGTACGGCTTTTTCAACAGAATCGGCCAGAAGCGGCCGCTCATGACCGACCGCTTCCGACCCAACGCAGCCATCCGCTCCTGACTATTGGGTTAATGCACCCACGTCATTCACCAGTGTGCGCCAGCCATCCTTTGCCTCCTGCTCCGAGGTAAAGACTTGCACTTTGGGATGCCAGAACGCCCCCTCGATTACGATGCATTCCAAGGTAGAGTCCTGAAACGTAAAGACATAGTGGATAGCATCTTTCATGAACCGCTGTTTGTCGTGTCGAGGATGAATGGCGTTCCTTTGCTCAAGCTCTGCTAACCAAGGCGAATTATCTATTCGATGAATTTGGTAATGCTTTAGGCCAAGTCCAATGAGCGGATGGCCGCCCAAAGCTTCGTCGTTTGGCGAACCGAATTGGATTTTCTTTACTAGCGGAAAATGAACCACAGCTATTTCTTCTCCGGTGGTGTAATACCGTAAACATAGTTGCGTGTCCGTGGCGAACACCACTGGTTCAGGCGACGTACTTGGCTGTGGCCAGGAGTCGAGCAGCACTACGGTCGCTAATGACATGCGGGAACCTGATGAATGAATGGGTTATAAACAGAGTGCGAGAGCGACTCGTTGTCGTCAAACCTTTCTGATCGCGACCGACTGCTTCTGGCCGTTGTTGGCCGGTTGGGTTCTTATCTACTTACTAGGTGTCAGAGCGTTGAGAAGACCTGTCTTAGACAGCGTAGTGTTCAGAGCAACCGGAGATCAGATTATGACGGAAAGAGCTTTGGCGCCGGATCAAAATCTATGGGATTCGTGGACTCCTGCCGAGTTAGCGGTTCGCCTGAAGAGCGTCTCGCTTCCATGGTGCGTTGTAGGCGGGTGGGCACTTGATCTATGGCTCGGCGAAAAGACTAGGGAGCATGAAGACATAGAGCTCACCATGTTGCGAGACGATTTTCCAAAATTCCGGCACGCGCTTGGCGATCTCGATATGTACACCGCGAAGGACGGGATACTCACTTTTCTTCCCTCGGGTCAAATCCCAGGTCAAGACATTCAGCAGGTGTGGTGTTTCGACCCAATTGCTCAAGCTTGGCGGTTAGACATGATGATTGAATCGGGAAGTCCTGAAGTATGGGTTTACAAAAGGGATGGGGCTATCCGGTTTTCCCGTAAAGAAATGTTGTGTTTGAGCAGTGAAAGCATTCCATATTTAAGGCCTGCGGCGATCCTTTTGTTCAAAGCCCTGCGTACGCGGGCAAAGGATGAGGAGGATTTTCACAAGATCTTGCCGACGCTGCCTGATGAGGAGGTTGCGTGGCTGAGGCGGCATTTGCTGAAGCTTCATCCTGAGCATCACTGGATAACCCTGTTAGCGCTAGAGCGACTTTGACTCATGCCAGAATGCATTGACTCACCCGAATACTCAGTAAAAGATGGTCTTGTGCGGGATTTCAGCTGCTGAAGATGGGGTAGTCAAAATCAGCAGCCTGAATCAAAGTTGCATCAGCGCCAACAGTAAAAACGTTTTTCAGCGCGATGGGTGTCCAAATTAGAGCCGCAAATCGCGTTTCTACGCAAAATCTCGGTCTGCCATCCAGCCGATAAATTTTAGATTTGGCATAGAAGCGCCAACTTCAATTTTGGCTCAGTCTGGGCCGAGAGCAGCCATTCGTGACGGGCTGATCTCGGCCAGTCGCGACCGTCCGCTTCTGGCCGGTTAGCGACCGTTGCTGCTATTAGCCATCCTTGTCCTTCCACACGTGGAGGACTTGTCATGAACATCATCGCTACCTGCAGCCGTCAGCCCTGGAACAAAGGAAAACTGGTCGGGCAGAAAACCCCACTCCGACTGAGAGATATCTGGGCCATCCGAGTAAGGCTTCAAATTGCGGAAAGAGCCCGAGATCTGGCTCTCTTCGATCTGGCCATCGACAGCAAGCTTCGAGCCTGCGATTTAACCAAGCTCCGCGTGCGCGATGTCGCTCATGGCGAGCACGTATCATCACGATCCATGGTGATGCAGCAGAAAACGCAGCGGCCTGTGCAGTTTGAGATCACTGAGCAAACACGGTCTGCTCTCGCGGCTTGGATACATCAAGCCCAGCTACGCAGCGAGGACTGCCTTTTCCCTAGCCGGCTGCATACCTCAGACCATTTATCCACTCGTCAATACGCTCGTATCGTCAAAGGCTGGGTGAAAGCCGTTGGCCTTGATCCAGCCATGTATGGCACTCACACAATGAGACGTACGAAAGCATCACTAATCTATCGCAGAACGAAAAACTTACGGGCGGTTCAGTTGCTGCTCGGCCATACGAAGCTGGAGAGCACTGTTCGATATCTGGGGATTGAGGTCGATGACGCCTTGGAGATGGCAGAACAGACTGAGGTTTGACCATGTATAGCGACGGTCGAGGTCAGGCCGTCGCTAACCGGCCAAAAGCAGTCATACGCGATTCATAAAACTGCCCATTAAAAGGGGAATCATTTAGCAGGTCTTTGATTGATTGCACCGATCAGACGGCCCCACTATTCCCGTTACGCTATACGTCAGCACGGCCCGATTTTTTTTGTGTCATTTGGGGAGAGAAACCTGGCGTCCGCCAGGTGAGATGAAGCATTACGGTTGCACAAAGTGCGAAGGGCAATCCCACCAAGATCGACACTTTGTAGGCCAGCAATAGTCCCGCTGCGCAACCAACGAAAGCGGCTAAAACGAGAAAGCCGGCGTCTGCCATTTCCGTTCCCGGTCGAATAATTAATTTTAGTAAGCCATGCATCTGTAAATTCTCTACAAAAGGTGTTTTTGCATCGCCCTGATAGGCCTAGGTCTCATCAATCGTTATTGATACAAGTAGTTCTCTCTCGGCGTCATTGGGAATTAACCCTGTCGTTTCCGCGAGCAAGACAGCCAGGCCGCTACTGTTGGTCACGATTACCTCGGCTTGAGCCCGATTACCCTCATCGATCCCCATAATTTTCCACACGCATGTAAGCTCATCCCCGATATAAACGGGGCGCTTGAAGCGCAGATTCATGGAGGTAGCCAACCACCCCAACTGCCCTCCGATCTCTGTGATCAATGTCGCAGTAAGCAAACCGTGAGCGATGACACCATCAAAGCCTTTAGCCTCTGCATACTTGGCATCGGAATGCACTGGGTTGTGATCGCGCGATAGCGCTTCAAACTGGACGATGTCTGCGTCCGAAAAAGTGCGTTTGATTTCAAAAGTGTCACCTTCCTCCAGGCCTGCTATCGCCTTCTGGCGCAGTGTGCTCATTGCGATCTCCGATGCTCTAAAAAGTATGTTCTGGCCCAGGGAATGAGCCCGATTCGACATCTTTAGCAAAGGCTTGAGCAGCGTCACTCATCACCTTTCTCATATCCGCATACTGCTTGACGAATCGCGGCAACTGACCATCCCTTAGCCCCGCCATGTCCTGCCAGACAAGCACCTGTGCATCGCAGCCATTACCAGCACCAATTCCTACGGTAGGGATGGAGACTGTCTCGGTGATCCTCGTTGCTACATCGCCTGGCACCATCTCTATCAGCAGGCCAAACGCCCCAGCACGCTCGAAGGCAACGCTCAAATCAATCAACCGCTCCGCGTCTTCGCCTTTGCCCTGGATGCGGTATCCGCCCAGCTGATGTTCTGCCTGTGGGGTAAAACCGATATGGGCCATAACTGGTATGCCAGCGGCTACCAACATCTCTACCTGCGCAAGCATCTCGATCCCACCTTCGAGCTTTACGGCATGAGCGCCGCCTTCCTTCATGAAGCGCACTGCGGTATGGAAGCATTGCTCAGGCGATCCCTGATAAGAGCCAAAGGGCAAATCGGCAATGACCAACGCCCGTTTGGTAGCACTCGAAACCGCCCTGACAAGAGGAAGCATCTCGTCAACTGTTATTGCCAATGTCGAGTTATGTCCAAACACGTTGTTGGCAGCGGAATCGCCTACGAGCAGCACTGGAATTCCTGCCGCCTCAAACACTGACGCGGCGTACATGTCATAAGCAGTCAACATGGCCCATTTCTGACCCCGTGCCTTCATGTCCTGTAAATGTGGAATTCGTACCCTTGCGCGAGGAGGGCTGTTATAGGGGGCGTTGATTTGATCAGACATTTCACTTCCTCAATTCAAATGGCCAGCCGCTCGGCAGCTAGAACCACAGCGATTACGATCATCGCGGCTCCCGATATCCGACTCACATTGGTTGCCGCTGCTGGTCGTGAAGCAAGCACCGCACCAGCGCCATAGCCGACCGCGAGATAGACGACACCGCAACTGACACCATGAATCAGGCCTAGAGCGACAATCTGAGCCCCTACTGGCCATGCGGTTGACGCATCAGTGAACTGAGGTAGTAGCGCTAGGAACAACAATAGGACTTTCGGGTTGAGACCGCTGACGCATAGTCCTTTTATCGCCCAGGCCATCCAGGCACCTTCATCGTGGGATGTCCCTTGAGCAGGCAGCGAAGGCTTGAGCAACATGTTGAGGCCGAGCCATAAGAGATAGGCCGCCCCCATCAGCGTTAACGTCAGCAATGCATAGGGAATTTTGACCAGCACTCCCCCCACACCTGCGGCGACGATCAGCGTGGCCACAAGATGGCCGGAAAGCATGCCGACTACGGCGGGTAAGACGCGGCCTCGCAAACCTGCCGAAATCGCGTAGGCCCAGTCGACCCCAGGCGTGATAACAAACAAAAATGATACGGCCCAAAACGCCATAATCAGAGAAACACTCACGATCAAATCCTTCCTCTTCCATCAATTCAAAGCGCCGCTTGGCCCTGAAAAACCGTGATAGAAGGATAATGAAAGCGAAGTGGTATTATCTTTCGAAGATACCTGTAGAAGCTAAACGAATTAGAAGGTTTTTCTTAATGGATCGTGTAGACAAGAAGATTCTTGCGCAACTGCAGCAAGATGGCCGTCAGTCACTGACGGAGCTGGCCGACCGCGTAGGTCTAAGTTTGTCTCCATGCCATCGACGCGTTCGGGCGATGGAAGATCTGGGAGTGATCAAGGGTTATCGAGCTCAACTATCCGCGACTGAGTTAGGACTCAATTTCTCGTCCCTGGTATTCGTGACGCTCCGAGAGGGACACCAAAAAGCAGTAGCTGATTTTGAAGATGCTTTACCGCGAATTCCTTACATCGTCCAAGCTCAGAGACTTTTTGGCGATCCTGATTACCTGCTGATGGTGGTGACAGCAGATCTTCCTGCATTTCAAAAACTATACGATGAGGAACTGTCGAGGTTACCCAACGTACAGCGTCTGACATCGACGTTGGTGATGAAGCACGTGATCATTGATCGTCCGCTGCCGTTGGAATGAAGTTCAAATATTGCGGATAACGCAGGGAAGTCGTCAGGCTTTTGTCGAATCGCCCCAGAGCTGAGACACGGATGCTCTGGGGCCGGACTTAGAATGCCTAATCTGACCGCATCTGAGGCCCACGGCTAAAGACTAAATTCAGAGGTTAAAGGCTGGGAGACAAGCGTGCCGCACCCACCAAGCCGTCCAGCCATTCCTGATGACCGTTGATCATCGGATTGGGTTTGGCCTTGGCGAGATTCTCCGCTGGTTTACCCTTCTGTGTTTCCTGAGTCAGGATGCGCACTCGTCCACCAGAGAGGTCTTCAATAAGCCAGGCATGGTGAACGTCCAGCCGAGCGTCACCCTCACCCGACCAGCCATGCCACGCAATTCGTCCTGGAGAGGTTAGAGTTGGCGGCACGCACTCATTGCATAAAGCCTCGACCGGAAAGCCGAACGTTTCGAAGTAGAAAAATACCCCGTCTTGCAGATCCGGCCCGATGTGATCATGAAACTGGATGTTTGCCGAGTTGGCGTAGTACGACGGCCATCTCTGCGCCTGGGTGAGCAGAGGCCATACCTGTGCGGCACTCAATCCCGCGATGATGACCTCGTTAGAGACAAAGTTTTCGGTAAAACCTGGCAGGTAGCCCTCAGGCCAAATGATCTGATTCATGGTTATGCAGCGCTCAGTTGATGAATTGAGACCATGATGGGTGTAGGCTAGAAATAAGACCAATCGCTATGTTTTATTTTGCGCATCATGAATCCTGATATCAGAAATCTAGATCTCAACCTCCTCAAAGCACTGGATGCGTTGCTTGATGAACGTAGCGTTACGCGAGCCGCAAATCGACTATCGCTTACCCAGCCTGCTGTGAGCGGCATGCTCAGCAGGCTCCGAGAAAGCTTCGCCGATCCGCTGTTCGTGCGCGCCCAGCGCGGCATCGTGCCGACGTCGCGTGCAGAGCAGCTTGCAGCGCCGGTTAAGAAATTGCTGGCAGATATTGAAGGTATGCTTCAGCCGCAAAGCTTTGATCCGTTGACGGCGAGCATGACGATAAGGATTGCTTCGACCGACTATGCATTGCGTGCAGTGGTCGTACCGTTTCTCAACGCGCTAAGAATACAAGCGCCGAACATCCGCGTTAGTGTCCAGCCCGTGGATCATCAAGAGCTTCAAAATCAGCTGGATCGAGGTGAGATCGATCTCGCATTGGTTACCCCTGAAGCGGTAACACCAGGATTGCATGCTATCGCACTCTTTGATGAAAGCTATGTATGCGTAATGCGCACTGATCACCCAGATGCGCTGAATGGCAGGCTTTCACTGGATCGATTCTGCGCATTGGATCACGCCTTGGTTTCCCCGGCAGGGGGCGGTTTTCATGGAGTGACGGATGATGCTCTGGAAAAACTTGGAAGATCACGTCGAGTGACAGTGTCGGTGACCAGCTTTCTGGTACTTCCAGAAATTCTAACGTACAGCGACATAATCGCTGTCGTGCCGCGTCGATTGGCAGTGAACAACATCGGGCTCAAATCAATAGAGCCGCCTGTTGAAATTCCAGGCTTCAGAAAAATCTTGGCCTGGCATGAACGAACTCAGCGCGACGCAGGCCATCGCTGGGTGCGGTCACTTATCGTTGAAACACTACGGACACTCGATTGAAGCAAACGGGGTGGCCAAACATGCAAAGTCGTCGTGGCAGCTGCGGTTTAGAGACCAGTTCCGTTGTGTCAAAAACCCAAGCTCGGTGTCCATAACCAGCTCAGTTTCCAGACCGTCTGTGACGGAGTCGTTCTTGGGCTCGCGGGCACCTTCGAGTTATTGTCTGTTACTGATAGCCGCCCCTTGCGAGCGTCAGCAATGGATAGATAACGACCATATACTAATGGCTGCTTATGGCCGGTAGCTGACGCTCATGAACGACCTCTTTCGACCCTAAGCCGCCATTCCAGGTGCCTAAGAGGCCAGGGACGATTTAGGCTTCAATCTAGACTCTGGGATAGGCGCCCCGGGACGTGGGTCGATCATCGTCATCATAAGGATCTGGGGCTTGATTGAGAGCAATAGAATCATCAGGATCAGGTAGCATCGGTCTCGTCTGTGGAGCATTTGGACTCACAGGCCGAAACCAACTGCTGAAGGCTAACGCTTCCTCTTGAAGAAAATGCTCAATCCGCTTTTGCTGAATAGCGTTCAAGTAGCCCCCAGCAAAGCCTCGTCCCAGGGAGCGGAGTAGTAAGTCGAGCTTCTTGGGATCCGGTTCATCGAAAATCCCCACGCTCTTGGTCCGTAAATCAGCATCATCAATCCATTGCTCAAGATTGCCTCAGTACGAATCGCAGAGAAAATTCGCGCGAGTCGTGTGGTTTTATCGCCACCAGCGGGGATGCTTTTCAACCAGTCAAAAAGTGTTGTGTGCTTTGGATAGTCTGGGTACGCGAGTATCAACATAGTAACTTTGCAATAATAACGTATTGGATAAAAAACAAGAAAACTATAAATCTTGCTTAGGCTCTATCGGACTGCGCAGCCTTTTAGTTCGTCCTAAGGCATCCCATTCAATAAGCTGCACGTACTTTTTTCGTACCGAATAAAAACAGAGCTCCGCACCATCGAGATGCTTCATTGATGGAGGAGGCTTTTCGCCCTGAATCAAAACAGCGATTGTCTCCTCAGGCTTTGAAAATGCTCGTGGTGCAGACTGTATACGAACATGAATTAACCTTGTTTCCGCTCTGCATGCATCGATAGCGGCCTGTCTCTCAGGAGACAATGCGCTAGCGTACAGAGAAAACAATGTGCTTGTTCCCAAAAGCACAGTGACAATTAAAAGCTTAATCATGACCCCACCTATTTATTGTATCTTCACCAAAAAACTAATAGAGCTTCCAGGGAGCCAAGGTATCCTATCTGCATACAACACTGCAACTCGAATTCATGAACGTTACCCTTAAGCCGCTATAAAAAACATTCGACGCATAAAAATCAAATAAATCACAATGCTGGCCTGGCCATAGATACAAAAAATCTTCAATTGTAATGCAATCGCAAGCATGTGGACATAATACTGCAACATATCCAACAGTAAGGTTGAAGAGTGCGATAGGAATCCGCAGCAAGCTGCCATTAAGATAGTTAGTCATTTAGGGATCTTGGTATTTGGAACCGCTATGTCGATTATGGAAGATCAAGCGAAGTTATTTAGAAAAGAATCTCTACCCAACACATTAGAAAATACGAGCGTCGCAGCAAGATCCGAAAGGATTGGCAGTATTAAGCCATGGGCAGCTTCGATAGCTTTAATGCTATGTGTTTTTTTTATTTTGTTGCAACCCTATACTAGAAGAGTAGACGTAAATTTTATCACAATAGCACTGTCTGGAAAGCAGCGTGTTGAGGCTACATCAGAAGGTGTGATATCTGAGATATTTGTGGAGCAGGGAGACTTCGTTCATCGAGGGCAAAAACTAATAGCCTACACACGAGAGCAATTCGGACGGAGCGGTTCTACCAATCTTCAAAAAAGAAATCTTCTTAGTCAAAATCTTATACAGCTAAATGAATTGTCTGTAAAAAACTCCCAGAACTATCAAATTAGTATAGAAAAGCTAGGGCTCCAATCTAAATTTTCGGAATTACGGGCCGCTGAGTTGGAGGCCCGAGTGCATGGCTTAGTCAGTGCGCGGAAAATTCTAGAATCAAAAATTGTGGTAGGTAATCATTTGCTGGCTGAGGGCGCTGTAGCCGAAAGTTATATTCAGGATCTTAAAGATAAAGTCTTGAATATCGACAATTTATCTTATTATGCAAAACAAAACTTGATAAAGGAGCAGCAGTTTCTCTCTGAAGCTCCCAACCTGGCAAAGCAATATAAAAATGAACTAGAAATTCAGATCAACCACAATAGATCTGAGGCTATAGAGATTGAACGAGAGCTGATTGATATTGAAAGCCAAATCTTATCATATATTGTCGCCGATTTTGATGGCGTCGTCGCGGCAGTGAGTGCTTCAAAGGGAAGTAGCATCAGGAAATCGGACAGCCTTATTGTGGTTGAAGCAGAAAAAGGAGAACCGACTGCACGTATTTTAATACCTAAGCAAGCAGCTGCATTAGCTAATCTCGGACAGAAAGTCACTCTGCGATATGATGCTTACCCGTTTACAAAATTCGGAACAGCTCAGGCGGAAATAATACAAATTGATAATACAGTAACCAGCACGAAAGAGGTATTGCGTACGCTAGGTTTGCAAGCCGAAGAGCCCGGTTATTTAGCGACTATAAAGATAATTGAATCTAGCAACTCGAATCTGGAGATAGACTACCAAAAAGACGGACTTACCGGTCGAGCCTCAGTAATGCTTGAAGAGCACTCTCTTATCAGATGGATATTTGATCCATTGATAAATTCTGTAGTACAGGCGGGGCAAGGAAAACTAAATGAATATTAAAAATTTTCAGCTCATACGCCAGCAAGAACAATCTGAATGCGGATTGGCATGTGTAGCAATGATCTGCGAGCACTATGGAGTAGACATTTCACTTAACTCCCTGCGTGCTGACTTTGCAACAGGGGGACGCGGAATAAATTTAAAGAACTTGTCAGATTTGTTATCTAAGATTGGTTTCAGGTACCGACATCTAAGGCTTGAGTTGGAACAAGTTCGTACGTTAGAGTTGCCATGCATTCTTCACTGGCGCATGAATCATTTTGTTGTGCTTACAAAGGCAAGTAAAAATAGATTCACAATTTATGATCCTGCCGAGGGCGTTTATCGGTTTAACAGAAGTGAGTTTTCAGCAAGTTTTACTGGTATAGCTACTGAGCTTTTTTACACAGCAGATTGTAAGTTGGCTTCAGGCTCAGCCCGTAAGGTAGGCATATTTCAGCCCGGGCTCAAACGTGATAAATCGTTGCTGATTTACGTGTTACCCATAGTAATAGAGCTCCTTACGCTAGCATCACCTTTTTATATTCAGCTAGCAGTGGATCAGGTAATGGAGAGCAATGACCAAAACCTTATGTTCGTTATTGCGATGTTATTTGGTGCATTATGCTGTATTCAATATCTGCTCCAAACAATCCATCTAAAAAACACTGTCAACACGGCAAGGTCATTAGCAGACTCTTTAGGATATGAAACGTTTCAGAAAGCCGTTAGCTTGCCCGTTTCGTTTTTTTCAACGAGGACATCGAACAACATAATTTCGAAGTTCACGTCCCTTCTAGCTATTGTAAGTTTTGAACACAAATATCGTAGTACGGCACTTGTAGCTGCATGGCTGATTGTCGCAGCTCTGATAGTATCATCAATTATCTCAATCCACTTAGCGCTGTGCACAGCTGCATTCGGGATTGTGTATGGGGTGAGTGTAGTATTTATCTCGAAAAACCAACGACATGCGTTGCGGCAGAAGAGCAAGATGAAAACTCGCTCAGATAATATAGTCCTAGACACGATACGGAATATAAAGCAGATACAGTCTGCCAGGGTTCAGGAAGAAAGCAAAGAAAGGTTCTTCGCGAATTATTCTAGTTATAACTATTATGATGCAACCGCCCAAAGCATCACACTAAAAAGCGTAGGGTTGCTAAATTTGTTATTGAATCTGCATAGGATTTTCGTCGTTGTGATAGCTGCAGGCCAAATATCCAATGGCTCCCTAAGCATCGGTGGGATTTTTGCATATTTGCTTATTAGCTCAAGGTTCTTCGTTAATCTGAGTTCCATTTCTAACTACTTCATCCACAAGCACGAAAATCAGTATCATCTGGACAATCTTGAAGATTTATATAGTTACCCAGCTGAAGTGACTCAATTTAGAAGGCGCATCAGGCTTGAGAAACCCGATATCGCATTGAAAGATGTTTGCTTTAGGCATTCACCTTCAACGAAATGGATTATGTACAATTGCGATATCTCGATAAGGTACGGTGAAAAAATCTTACTTCGAGGAAAGTCGGGGGGAGGCAAAAGCACACTAATCTCTTTATTAAGCGGAAATTTAAAGGCAAATTCCGGGAAACAAATGTTAAGCGGTTTCCTGCTCGAAGAAACAGGTCCCGATTCATTTCGATCTCATTTTTCCATCATGATGCAAGACGATCAGATCGTATCGGGCACTATACTGGACAATATAATATATTCACGTTCGAACATAAGCTTTGACAATGTATTTAGTGCAGCAGAAGCGGCGTGTATTCATGATGATATTATTACAATGCCTATGGGTTATAACACTCTTCTTTCGGGGGCCGCTAATATTTTATCTGCGGGGCAAAAACAAAGAATATTATTAGCAAGAGCACTGGCCGAAGACGCGCCTGTGCTAATGCTTGACGAGGCAACTAGCAATTTGGATTTAGATAGTAAAAAAAACATACTGAAACACATATTAAACCTTGATAAAACTGTAATAGTTATCTCTCATGATGACCTAGAAGATAATTTCAGTCGCGTGATCGATCTAGATGCCCTAAATAGACTTTAACCTGGTGGGCAATTTCTATTGTGGCCTTCAATCTATAGATACTTAATTCATCAATATACGGCGAGGAGGTAAAAACCAAATATACTCAGATGGAATATCAATTTTAATTTATATATTACGTGAGGATATAAAGATGCGTGAATTGACAGCAGAAGAACTCATTTTGGTATCTGGGGGTGATGATACCAACGGAGCGGATGAAAATTGGGGGGATGATATATCTCACGATCCAGGTGAACATCCAGATGACGGCATGGCGCACGATCCTGGGGACGTGTCCCCGGGGGACACCGTTAGCTTTTGACTCAAATGCATGGCTCACTGCAGTGAGCCATGCATCGGTTCAGAGATTGTCTTATTCTAGATGGCTCCTAAGCTATTGGTCTGTGGATTTAGATATTATTAGTTTTCTGTCTTGCATTGCAGTAGACGATAAGGAGTGGATAAGTAGCAACTCAACTTTCCAAACGAACAATTATTGTAATAGTGTTTCTCAAGGCCAAGTCAAAAACGGAGGTAGAACATATCTGTTTTATCTTTCCAGTGGAGCATGCAAAAAAGTGATTATTCGTACTTTAAATACCATTGCATGGAAACCTTTGGACCCCAACTCAGTTAATTGGGACGCGTTGGGCAGTTTGCCTTTGTTACTACATGCAGCGGAAGTCCTACCTTTAGCTAGATCCGCAAAATGGCCCGATTCGCTTGAAGTCGCAAAATCAGTAGCAGTCTGCCAAGACTATAGCTTTGAGCACTATCTGAGCAAATATTATGCTGATAGAAATCATACAGAGTACCCATCGATGCGGGCTGTCGAGGAAAAGAAAATCCTAACTGTCTTGCCCCACTTAAGTTCTGATTACCTTAATAAAAACTGCTCTTTACAATTAATAGATACTATTCTAGCCATAGCCTCAGAACTATCTGGTGCTGCTTCTGAAATTCGCGCTGTGGACGTTTATACTAATTCAGATAGTCATCATGTTCGAATTAAATACCCTTCGCCTGAAAGTATACCAAGCACTCTGAAATCAATACAAAAGTGCATTGATAATTGGAGGGGGTCGCGGTTGCTATTAGCTATCATGGTATCGATCTCTTTTGTCGCATGCCATCCATTTATCGATTGTAATGGAAGAATCTCAAGGATTTTATTTAACTATATTTGTGGTTTAAAAGGGGATGCATACATCCCGTTAGCAGAAATTAACTTTTTTTCCCGAGGAGGATATGAGATCCGACTTCGGAAAGCTGTAATGTTCGGAAGCTGGGTTGAAATTGTTGAATATTTTAGTGCAGTTATCTGCTTGGGTGAAAAAAATTCTGAGCTAGAGCAACATGTGTGATCTATCGCTCAAATAATGGCCTGCTATTGTTTTTCAGTGGTGATAAATATCTGGATTTTAACTGGCGGATTTTACATGAATTTTAGGGCGCACACTTATCTGCTCTCCATTTTTTTAGTATGTCTTTGTGCAGGCGCGAAAGGTGAGATATTACCGGAACCTATAAAGTCGCCGAGTGACAGAAATAACTACCGGTCGATACGGTTACAGAATAACATTATCGCTTTACTTGTGAATGATCATGCTGCAACTAAGTCAGCTATTGCGATAACAGTAAATGCAGGTAGCGATCAGGACCCTGAGTCTCTACCAGGATTGGCGCACCTTACCGAGCATATGGTCTTTTTAGGCAGTAGGCGCTACCCTGATCCTAATGGAATCTCCAAATTAATGGGCCTTGTTGGAGGCACTTTTAACGCTAAAACCAATAGGCAATATACAGATTATTATTTTCATGTTCCAGCACCAGCGCTACCCGTAGCAATGGCCCATCTGGCTGCTGCTCTGAGTGAGCCATTATTTGATAGAACATACGTTGAGTCTGAACGAAAGGCTATTGATGCAGAATATCGGATGCTCTCAGACAATGAAAAATTTCGTTTTCTGGAAGCAGTTGGCAATGCCGTTAGTCCGCGTCATTCTTGGGCGCGCTTTCGAATCGGGAACTTAAAAACGTTAGGTGGTGATTCCGAGAAAATCGCAAGTGAAGTCGCAAGGTTTCACAAGCTCTACTATTCTTCGGAAAGGATAAAATTAGTTGTAAGCGGGCCCCAGTCTCTAGATGAGCTTCAGCATTTAGTCGAGCATAATTTTCTGAGCTTCAATAGTGGCTTAAATTTGCCCACACCCGATCATATCGACTTGTGGAAAAAAAATGCCGAGCCGCTAATCGTACATGTGCAGCCAAAAGATTCACGGAACAAGCTAACGTTAATTCTTACTGTTCGAAATGAGGCCGGAGATGAGTTCAGCAAGCCGCTTAACTTTATACTCTCATTGCTCAATGCAAAAAACGAGGGGGGCTTGCAATCTCAGCTACAGAGACATGGGTTGGCGAAACAGGTTAGTGTTAACGTGATGGAGTGGCGCAAAAATCAATCTATAATAGGTGTCCATATCGAGATGGCTGCCGGTGCTCCTCCAGAAATTAGCGCTATCAAAGAGGCTATCTATGACTCCATTGAGTTAGTTCGAACGGCTGGTTTAGATCGTTGGAGATATGATGAGCTCGCTGCTTTGAGCAAGCAACGTTTTTTGTATAAAGAGAAAAAGCCCCCCTTGGCTATGGCTAGGTCATTAGTAAGCAATATGCGCCGCTATGAACCTGAGGACTGGTTGTATGGGCCGTTTCGAATGAATGGTATCGCCCCCCAAAGGATTGATTCTTTGTTGTCGGATATGGCCTCTAGCAATACTCTGTTGGTATGGGAGTCGCAGGCCGCTCCGACCGATCACGTCTCTAAATGGCTAGATGTACCTTACAGTATCCAACAAGACACCACGTTGCCTAGTCATACTCAAATCTACACATTTTCTCTTCCTAAAAAAAATCCGTTCCTTGTGGATGATTTGAATCTGGTTGACGTTAACGAATCTGAACCGCTGTCAATTTTTAATAAATCTGGAACCCGAGTTTGGTATCGCCCCGAAAAAGAGTTCAATATGCCGATGACTGCATGGAGAATTTCTATAAAAAGTAATTCTGAAGTGGGCCTGGAGGACCATGTAAATCTTGCATTGCTTATAACTTGGCTGAATTACCGTATGCAAAATGTTCTTCAACAGGCATCTTACGCAGGTTTGTTCGGTGAAATAAAAATAGCTGAGCAGGGTATCGAGGTGGGCCTACATGGTTTGCGTCAGCACCAGGATCTGCTCCTGCAGGAGGTGTTGCGGACGTTAATGAATGAGCCAATAAATCGTCATGAGTTCAATACTGTCGTGGCTCGTATGGAGCGGTATTGGAGGTCTCAAGAGAGTAAGATGCCTTTAGCTGCTGCAAATGATGCTCTGCGAATTGCAATATACCCCGAAAACTGGCCATCTAATGAAAGCCTTTCTGAACTCAATAAAGCCTCGATAGACAGTTTTAATCGCTGGCGTGATAGATGGCTAGAAGATATACATTCAGATGCCCTAGTTGTAGGCAATTTATCCTTGGATACCGCCCGGAAAACAGGGTCTATGATTCATGAGGTTTTGAAAACCACAGCACGGACCCGCTATTTTGTTTACTCCGGCCCTCGCACTTTAGACGAAAATTTACCGCCCATTCGTGTCCGTTCATCATCTCACGATAGCGTACTTATTACATATGTGCCTTTTTCGAGCAGTACGCTCAGCGCGCAGGCCCATTCAATGCTGATCAGTCAATTTGTTGCTAGCCGTTTTTTTCAAAAGATAAGAACCCAGCAGCAAATAGGTTATGCGGTTTCTGCATATCCGAGCAGTGACTGGCGTAAACCAGCCTTAATATTATCAATACAGTCTAGCAATTATGGAAGTGGCGATATCCAGTCTAAAGTTTTGGAATTCCTTGCTTCGCTAGATAGAGAGTTTTGTGAATTGGATGACACACAGCTCAACAAGTTGAAAAGCGGGGCATCTAATAAATTGAAACTTGATCACGGTGGGTTAATGGAAATGACTGAGGGTTACTGGACGGACATATCACGACTAGACTACAGTTTTAGCACGCGCCAAGAGCTTCTTGAAGTTGTTAATAAAGCAACTGTTACTGACATTCGTTCAGCTTGGAAAAACCTGATTTCCGGACCGAAGCTATGGATAACACTAGATCCAAACCGAGCCTCTAACTCTCGGCCGGTTGGAGTCGACCCATAGCCTATGACATCGTGCCCGTGACCTTAAATGTAAACGCCGTATTCAATCTGCCCCCAGCAGTTCGTGGACCGAACACCTGGTTTCGTAGGCATGCGACGGCAGCTTTTGGCCGATTTCTGCCGCTAGTGACGGGCAGCAATCGGCCAAGAGCGGTTGAGCGCAGGTCATGCGCTTACCAGTACAAGGGGCTTGCTCCAGAACGCCGCTACACAGACCAGTCACAGCTTTATCGTGCCTTTCGTCGTATTGACAAAGGTCGATGTTAATCATGAGCGCGCAATCCGTAGCGATCCGACAAACCTTTCTACTAGCTGAAAGCTTTCAACAGAATGGCATCACATCCCCACCATACCAAGGTCGCGCGCATCGAAGGCTTTGTCAGACCTACTTGAAAGGATGTATCAAAATCAGCTAGCACTGGAGGCGGCGCTAATGGAGTTGATACTCCATGCAGAGAAGCAGGGATCAAGCGAGAAGGGCGAAAATGTCCGAGGAGCTTTGCATACGATTAGCGAAAACGCAGGCCACATCAAGCAAGGCTTAGCGAGACTCAGATCTGAAAATCTCTGATGAAAGCAGTTATTGATCTCTCATTGCGTTTTTGAATTGGCCGATTTCGGTCAAAAACATTCACTCTCGCCCCAACCTCAATCGTATCGCCGCCCACCCTAGCTACATCAGGATCCACGAAGTTAACGGGAGCCTTGCTGCTTGGGAAATTTCCTACACAACATAAGGCCATTTCCTTCCTTTACTCAGCCTGCTCACGTCCACTATCAGATTCTTCGTACCTGAAAGTGGTTGATAAGCATGGCCCACCCCCGCGTCCTGGTTCTGGAGAACCAACGATTCCAGCGCAGCGTCTTGATCAAAATGCTTGATCACTTAGGCGTGCGCGATGTGGTTCAAGCGAGTAATGGCGAACAGGCCCTGGAGCAGATTCAGAAGTCAGGTGGTGTCGACATCGTGCTATGCGATCTGGCGGACCGCAGCTTGGATTGCCTAGGCTTCCTGCGGAGCGCTGCCCGGTCGGGCATGGTGCGTGCTGTGGCATTGTGTAGCGAACTAAGGCCGGAGCTTCGCCGCTCCTTGGAGCAGATGGATTCGCTCTCAGGTTTACAACTGCTGGGGGTCATGAAACCACCGGTGCAAATCAGTGCGCTTAGCAAGATGCTTCATCGTTATGCCCATCGACGTGCCCCTCCTGCCCTCCAACCATCGGTCCTGCCTCTGCCCAGTGAAGAGGAGATCCATCGCGGATTAGCACTCGGTGAGTTTCGTGCCTGGTTCCAACCCAAATTTGAGTTGGATACCGGCGAGTTGGCTGGAGTTGAAGCCTTAGCTCGCTGGGAGCACCCCGCCAAGGGCCTGCTACTGCCGGCGGACTTTCTCGCAGCTGTCATGGCCTATGACTTGATCGACCAGATGTTCAAGCAACTTCTGGAGCAGGGCCTGAATCTTTTAGGGGTATTACGTCGGCAAGAGGTGCAACTGGAGCTCTCGTTCAACCTGCATGCTTCCCAGCTCATCAGCGATCAGTTGGTCGAGCATATTCAGTGGGCTCTGGGACAACATGACTTTCCAGGTAATACCTTGATGTTCGAATTGGCGGAAAACGGTTTGCTGGATATTTCGCCACGAATTCAGGACAACTTGCTGCGTCTCCGGATGTCGGGCTGCGGCCTCTCCGTCGATGATTTTGGTATGGGTTTTTCGTCCCTCAGGTTGCTATGCCAGCTGCCGTTCAATCAGCTCAAGCTTGATGGCGAGATTGTCCGAAATATACGCGAGCCTCGCAGCCAAGCGATGATTGCTAGCACGCTAGCATTGGCTCAGTCTCTGGATATGAGCCTAGTGATTGAAGGGGTCAGTAGTCAGCGCATTCGCGACACAGTCACGAAAATGGGTTGTAAGTTTGGCCAGGGGTTTTATCTGGCTCGGCCGATGGAGGGCTACCGGCTTTTGCCTTGGATCGAGGCCCATGAAGCAGGCTTGGAGGCTTCCATCAATTAGTGCTGTAAGTTTTATAAATTTCCTACAATTGAATAGCGTTCGTGTATTTTAAACGACGCGTAGACAGGTCAGTTTCGCCATGGCTTTTACGCCATATATTTTTAGTCAGCGGCTGAATCTGGTGTGTCACACAGGAGCTCCTATGCATAAAGCCTTAGTTGTGGACGATCATCCTTTTATTCGCTCCTCGGTCAAAATGCTACTGACGGGAGAGGGCTTTGAGGTAGTGGGCGAGGCCGATAACGGCGCGGACGCGTTGCAACTGGCGCGGGAACATGAACCAGACTTAATTGTGCTGGACATTGCTATGCCCAAGCTGGACGGGCTGGAGGTCATCGCGCGGATATGTGCCTTGGGTCTCAAGTGTAAGATTGTAGTGTTGACCTCCCAGTCACCGCTGTTCTATTCCATGCGCTGTATGAAAGCCGGGGCCGCGGGGTATATCTCCAAGCTCAACGACCTCAGCGAACTGGTCAAGGCGATCAAGGCGGTAATGGGCGGTTATACCTTTTTTCCCAATTTAGCCAGTAGTTCGGTGCGGCGAAGTGATGCCGAGACCACTGACCTAGAATTGATCCAGAAACTGTCTGACCGAGAGCTGATGATCCTGCAACAGCTGTCTCAAGGACTGAGCAATAAGGAAATTGCTGACACGATGTTGCTCAGCAACAAGACGGTTAGCACTTACAAAACTCGCTTGATCGAAAAGCTCAACGTGAAATCGGTGGTGTACCTCGCCGACTTTGCCAAACGCAATAAACTGGTCTGAATGAGAACATCCTTGCGTAGATGGTTGATGGCAATCGTGCTGGTCGGCACCTTTAACGGCACGGTTCTGGCTGATGGGCCGGTAGAAACCTATCAAGTACTGGGCCGCTCACATGTGGAGGGTTACGGTGCCTCCCTATCGGAACAGGACTGGAGTTGGCTGAGGAGCAAGGGCGTGCTGGTGCTTGGTGCCTCCGCGCCCGACTATGCGCCCTTTGGTATCACCAGTGACGGCCATGACTATGAGGGCCTAACTGCGGACTATGCGCAACTGTTGAGCGAGCTGTTGCGCACCCCCATCGAGGTGCGCCGGTTTGCGTCCCGTGCCGAGGTGATCCAGGCCCTGAAGAATGGCAGCGTGGACTTCTTGGGCACCTCCAATGGCTATGAGGAAGCCGACGCCGACCTGTTGATGTCGACGTCGTACGCCGAGGACCAACCAACTCTGGTCACCCAGGTTGCCAACAGCCAGGCCCTGACGCCGGACCTGGCAGGCAAGAAAATCGCCATGCTGTATCACTACCTGCCTCCCGAGGCCGTCAAGGCGTTTTACCCCAAGGCCACCTTGCAGCTCTATCCCTCGACCCTAAGCGCGATCGGCGCCGTGGCGTTTGGTAGTGCCGATGTGTACCTGGGCGACTCCATCAGCGCGCACTACCTGATCAATAAGAACTACCTGAACAACGTGCAGCTCGCTGACTTTTCCCGCATGGAAGTCAGTAACTTTTCGTTTGCCCTGGACCGTAGTAATGAGCGCCTCTTGCGCATTATCAACAGCGCCCTGGCGACGATTCCCTCCGTTGAACGCATGACCATCCTGCGCCGCTGGAGCGCCGGCGGCGCCAGCATGCCAGGACGCACGGTGTTGAATTTCAGCGCCAATGAGCAGCGCTGGATGAATGCTCATCCACGGCTGCGTGTGGCGATCGATGAGACCTACCTGCCAGTTTCGTTCTTCAATCAGGAGGGTGAGTTCCGTGGTATTAGCGCGGATGTGCTGGCCAAGGTCGCCCTGCGTACAGGTTTGAAGTTCGATATTCAGCGCACTCACTCGGTGGCGCAAATGCTCGAGCAGGTCAGGACTGACAAGGCTGACCTGTTGATCTCCCTAACGCCCAGTGCCGCACGCGAAGGGTTGCTGCGTTTTACCCGGCCCTACTTAAACACTCCCTACGTTCTGGTCAGCCGTAATGCATCCGGCAGCCCGGCGACACTGGACGAGATGGCCGGCAAGCGCCTGGCCTTGATTCATGGCAACCCGGTGCGTGACCTGTTGATCGAGCAGTACCCCAACATCATCCTGGTAGACGCGAGCAATGCCCAGCAGGCGATGGCCCTGGTGGCCAATGGTCAAGCAGATGCCGCGGTCAACTCGTTGATCACTGCGCACTACATGATCTCTCGCCAGTACCGTGACCAATTGCGCGTAACCAGCACCGTCGGCACTCAATCAGCGCTCACCGCGTTCGCCACTCCTCGTGGCTCTCTGGAACTGTATTCGATCCTCGAAAAAGCCCTGCTCAGTATCCCTCCGGAAGAAATGGACGAGGTGACTAACCGCTGGCGCAGCGAAATTGCTGTAGATGAGAGTTATTGGCTGCGTAATCGCACGGTAATCCTGGAGGGCTTCGCTATAGCGGTCGTTTTGTTGGTGGTAGCTCTAGGCTGGATCGCCTACCTGAGGATGCTGATGCGCCAGCGCAAACAAGCGCAGCTGGCCCTAAATGACCAGATGGAGTTCATGCGGGTATTGATCGATGGCACGCCACATCCGATCTACGTGCGTGACCGCCAGGCCCGCCTGATGATTTGCAACAGCGGCTACCTCTCTGTGTTTGGCGTGGAGCGCGAAGAAGTGCTCGGTAAAACCGTGGTGGAAGGTGTGCTGAAGAATGCCAGCGAGGCAGCGGCTTACCACGAAGACTACTTGCAGGTCATGGAGGAGGGAGTGCCGAGAGTGCAGGACCGCTCCCTGACCATGCGGACCGGCAATGTACTGACCATTTACCACTGGATGCTACCGTATCGTGACAGCGATGGCGTCGTCACTGGCATGATCGGTGGCTGGATCGACATCAGCGAGCGCCAGCATTTGCTTGAAGCGTTGCGTGAGGCCAAGGAAGGCGCCGATGATGCCAGCCGTGCCAAGACCACGTTCCTGGCAACCATGAGCCATGAAATTCGCACACCGATGAACGCCATCATCGGCATGCTGGAACTGGCCCTAAAAAAGGCCGATCAAGGCTTTATGGACCGGTTTTCTATCGAGGTCGCATCCGGAGCCGCCCGGGGTTTGCTGGATCTGATCGGCGACATCCTCGACATTGCTCGTATCGAATCCGGTCGGCTTTCGCTGGCTCCGGAACGCGCCAACCTGCGTGAGTTACTGGAGTCGGTGGTACGGATTTTCGAGGGGCTGGCGCGACAGAAGCAATTGCGCCTGATCCTCGACCTCGACTCCACCGTAAACCGTGATGTGCTGGTTGATCCGCTGCGCTTCAAGCAAATCGCGTCCAACCTGTTGAGCAATGCTATCAAGTTCACCAGCGAAGGGCAGGTGCACCTGCGGGTCGTTGCCGAGCCAAACAGTAATGACGAGCGCCTGGCGGTGTGCCTGCGGGTCGAGGACACTGGGATAGGTATTTCCAATGAAGATCAGCAGCGCCTGTTCAGTCCGTTTGCCCAGGCGAGCAACAACGCACAATCAGCCCGGGGCGGTTCGGGGTTGGGCTTGATGATCAGCCGCACACTGAGCGAAATGATGGGCGGCACCTTGGTGCTCAGCAGTGTGCTGGGACAGGGCACTCAAGTGGAAGTGCGGGTCAGCTTGCCAACCTTAATGACGTTGGAGGAGCCGGCCGCTGCTGATGTAACTCAGCCCGTTACACCACAGGTCTTGAATATCTTGGTAATCGACGATTACCCGGCGAACCGCCTTTTGTTGGCGCAGCAACTCAACTATCTCGGTCACCGGGTTACCGACGCAGAAGACGGCGCCCACGGGCTACGTGCTTGGCGAGGTCAACATTTCGACGTGGTGATCACTGACTGCAACATGCCGCTGATGAATGGCTACAAACTAGCGCGGGCGATTCGGGACGAGGAACTCGCCAGGGGCTTACAACCGGGGCTGATTCTCGGCCTGACTGCCAATGCCCAGCCAGAAGAGAAAGACCGCTGCATCGAGGCAGGGATGGACGATTGCCTATTTAAACCCATCAGCCTCCAGGACCTCAGTGCGCGGCTCGCTCCCCTGGCCCCTGACACTGTGCCTGTGCCCACCGAGGAAGAGCGTCGCGAAACCCTCGACGATATTGACCTGACTAGCCTCGAACAACTCAGCCGTGGCGACGCAGCTTCGATCAAGAGTCTGCTCCAAGACCTCGCAACCAGCAATCAGCAAGATATGTCGCGGTTGATGCAACTGTTTACCCAACATGATCTCCCCGGTCTGGGAGACCTTGCCCATCGGGTCAAGGGTGGGGCGAGAATCATCAAGGCCCGACGGCTAATCCATACCTGTGAAGAACTGGAGACCGCCTGCAAGGGGCTGAACTCGGCATTGCTGACCGAAGCGGTGGATAACTTGCAGCAGGCTATGGAGCAATTGGATCAGCGATTGGAGGAGTATCTGGCTTGACAGCTGACTGACGCGCCTTCGGAAACTTCCTACACGCCCGAGGGATTGGTACTACATGACTCAAAACTCCATGAAAGGAAGATAAACCCGTCGCACACAGCAGATGCTTTGTTTATTCCAGCGCGCATTCAGCACCTGGCAACTCATCAGCGCTTGGCGACCGTGTTTAAAACTTTCCCATTGGAGTTGCACCATGAAAACTAAAGCCCTCACGCTTGCTGCACTGGTTTGCGCTTCTGGCGCTCAGTTCGCCAACGCTGCCGACGGCACCATCAATTTCAACGGTGAATTGGTTAACCAGACCTGCACCATCGCGGTAGACGGCGTGGTCACCCCTGCCGTTGCCACCGTGACCCTGCCAACCATCTCTACCGGCCTGCTGACTGCTGCCGGCCAGGCTGAAGGCCGTACCGGTTTCAACATTCAACTGAGCAACTGTGTTGGCACCGCCGCCACCGCGGCCGCTTTCTTCAACTCCGGCGCTACAGTCGACCCAATCAGCGGCAACCTGAACAACATGACTGGCACCGCCACCAACGTGCAGTTGCAATTGGTTGACGCCCAAGGCGGCGCGGTGATCCAGGCCGGTAACACCAACCAGCGCACCAAGACCACCCGCAACACCATCGACGGTAATGGCGCAGCCAACATGCCTTACGCCGTGCAGTACTTCGCTACCGGCGCCACCACCCCAGGCACTGTGGTCAGCTCCGTGACGTACAACGTCGACTACCAGTAAGCCGCGTTCACGTCAGCGCGCCGCGACCCGGCGCGCCGATGTCGGGCTGATGAGGTGTTTTATGTCCTGTCTGAAAAATCTTCGTCGCAGCGCGTGGTTAGTGCTGGCCACGCTGGTCTGTTCCCAGGCCATGGCCGGTGTGGTGATCACCGGTACCCGCTTGATTTACCCGGCGGGCCAGAAAGAAATCACCGTCAAATTGAACAACAACGGCTTGCACCCCGCGCTGGTGCAGGCCTGGGTGGATACCGGGGACGTGCAGTCCAGTCCTACCAGTTCCAAGGCACCGTTTGTGCTGTCGCCGCCGGTCTCGAGGATCGACCCGAGTAAGGGCCAGAGCTTGCGCCTGATGTTTACGGGGGCGGCACTGCCAACGGGCAAGGAGTCAGTGTTCTGGCTCAACGTGCTGGAAATCCCGCCCAAGGCCGAGGGCCCGGTGGACCTGAATGTGCTGCAAATGGCCTTTCGTTCGCGGATCAAGATTTTCTATCGACCCGACGGCCTGCCGGGCACAGCTGCCGAGGCGCCATCGCAGGTGCAATGGAAGGTTATCCCCCAGGGCCAGGGTTATGCGCTGCAAGCATTCAACCCGACGGCGTTTCACGTCTCTCTGGTGGAGTTGACCCTTGCCGTCGGCAACCAGCGCTTCGAGAGCGACAACGGCATGATCAACCCCGGCGAGAACCAGGTGTTTGCCTTGCCGGGCCTCAAGTCGCTGCCAGGTGCCGCTGCCCAGGTGGAGTTCAACGCGATCAATGACTACGGCGCGCTGATGCCGATCAAGCAGGCGCTCAAACCCTGATACACCCGCGAATGTTCTAGCGCACGAGTGACTTATGACGACTATCCCACGCCTGGGCCACTGCCCGCAGGTGAGCCGCCGCTTTGCCCTAAATCCGCTGACGGTGCTGATTCTCAAGACTTTGGCCGTAATGCCGGGTATATGCCTGGCTCCGTTGGTCTGGGCTGAAGACGTGCAGTTCAACGATGCCTTTTTGCCTGAGGACTCTCGCAGCCTGGACCTGACTCAATACGAAAAGGGCAACCCCGTGCTGCCAGGTGATTACCGGGCCGATGTTGCGGTCAATGGCAAGCTGGTCAGTCGCCAGGACATTCGCATCAATGCCGCCGAAGACGGTAGCCATCCGGTGGTGTGCTTCAGCCGTGGCTTGCTGGAGCTCATTGGCGTGGACCTGCACAAGCTGTCGACCCAGGCCACGGCCGAGCTGGAGAGCGGCGCAAGCTGTCTGGACCTGAGCCAATTGATCGAGGGTGCTACGGTAAGCTTTTCGCCTTCCAGCCAGCAACTGGATATCAGCATCCCGCAAATTGCCCTGCGCCGGGATGCACGTGGGTATGTCAGCCCTGAACTGTGGGACCGTGGCGTCACCGCCGGGACCTTGAGCTACACCTTCAACGCCAACCACAACACCACCAACACCGGCAATTACGACTCAGCCTACCTGGGCCTGAACGCCGGTTTGAACCTGGGGGACTGGCGCCTGCGTCATAACGGTTCGTTGAACTGGCAGAAGGATACGGGGCAGAACTACCAAACCCTCAATACCTACGCCCAGCGTGACGTTACCTCGCTCAAGAGCCAGTTGACCGTCGGCGAAGCCAACACCAGTGGCGAGATTTTCGACACCCTGGCCTATCGCGGTGTGCAACTGGGCACCGACGACCGCATGTTGCCCGAATCCCAGCGCGGTTATGCCCCGGTGATTCGCGGGATCGCCCGCACTGCCTCACGGGTGACGGTGCGCCAGGCCGGTAACCTGCTGTATGAGACGACAGTGTCGCCGGGGGCCTTTGTCATCGACGACTTGTATTCCACCGGCTACGGCGGCGACCTGGAAGTAACCGTCTATGAGGCTGACGGCAGCGAGCAACGCTTCATAGTGCCTTACGCGTCCACCGCGCAGTTACTTCGCCCCGGCACTTCGCGTTTCAACGTTACTGCTGGTGAAACCCGCAATAACTACATCGAGCGCCAGGCCAAGCTGGTGCAAGGTACCTACCAACTGGGTCTGAGCAATATCTTCACCGGATATGGCGGTGTTCAGGGCAGTGATGATTACCGCGCGCTGCTTGGCGGCCTGGCGTTCAGTACGCCGATCGGTGCCATGGGAATCGACTTGACCCAGGCCCAGACCGACCTCAAGAGCGGCAAGGCCAGCGGGCAGAGTGTGCGCATGAGTTACAGCAAAAACATCCTCAGTACCGGCAGTAACTTTGCCGTGGCGGCGACGCGGTTTTCCACCGAGAACTACCTGGATTTCAGCAACGCGATGCAGTTGCTGGATGCCGAGCGCAACGGCCTGGACACCAGCCTTTACGGGCGCCCGCGTAGCCGATTGACCCTGACGGCCAACCAGAGTCTGGGGCCCTGGGGCCAGGTGGCGTTCAGTGGTTTTACCCAGAACTATTGGAACCAGCCGGGACGGGACGTGCAGTACCAGTTCAGCTACAACAAACAGGTACGGCAGGTCAGCTATGGCATCAGTGCCAACCGCAGCCGCATTGGCCTGGGCGAGATGGACAACAGCCTGCTGCTCACCGTCAGCATGCCACTGGAGTTCGGCGGTTCGGTCAACTCGCCGCAATTGTCGGGTCGTGTACTGCGTGATACCCACGGCAGCTACAGCGAACAAACGACCTTAAGCGGCACGGCCGGTGAAGACCGCCAGTACAACTACAGCCTGACCGGCAGCCATGAAGGCGCCAGCCACACCAACAATACCTCGGTCAACGGCCAGTATACCGGCCCTAAAGCCATTGTCGGCGCCACCGTCAGCCAGGGTGATGGCTATAACAGCCTGTCCCTGAATGCCAGCGGCAGTGTCGTGGCACACCCCAGCGGAGTGACCTTTACCCCTTATCGCGGTGAAACCATGGCGGTGGTCAGTGCGAAGGGCGCTGAGGGTGCCAAGGTGGTGGGCTTCCCTGGCTTGCGCCTCGACGGTCGCGGCAATGCCGTGGTGCCGTACCTGCGTCCTTATGAATTGAACGAGGTAGCCATCGATCCGCTGGGCACGTCCCTGGACGTTGAACTGACTGAAACCAGCCAGCAAGTCGCGCCGCGGGCCGGTGCCGTGGTGGCGCTCAAGTACGGCACCAGTAATGGTCAGGCCCTGCTGCTTAACGTGACCCTGGCTGATGGCAGCCCGCTACCGTTTGGCGCCAGTGTTGTGGATGACCGAGGCGTATCGGTGGGCGTGGTCGGCCAGGGCGGTCAGCTCTATGCCCGGGTGAAGGAAGATGCCCGGCGGTTGTTGATCAGTTGGGGCACGCAAGCGGGGCAGCAATGCTCGTTGCCATTGCCTGCGGGGAAAAGTGACGGCAAGACATTGCGCCAAGTGGATGCGGTGTGTGCGGTCGATCAATTGGATAGTCGCGTTGCCTCAGTGAGCAACGCACGGGAGAGCAGATAATGAAGTGGATAAGGGGGCTGAAAGCCGGTGTGACCGTGATAGGGCTGTCGTTGGTGACAGGGATGGCTATGGCGGATTGCAACTTTTACAGCGATACGGCCCCGATGATTCGCACTCAACCGCTTTTGGGCGGCAATCTTACTGTCGGCAGGGATGTACCGTTAGGTGCGGAGATCTATCGACAAACGTTCACGCAAGTTTCACCCGTCAGGTTCGGCTGCTCGCCTGGTATTTACAACATCGAGACCAGGCGTTGGCCGTCTGTCACACCTATGCCTTTGTCCAGTTGGGTGGGTGTTCCTTACGGGGGCAAGGTTTACGAGTCCGGGGTCAAGGGCATTGGCGTCGTCGTCTGGTACGCCGGCAATGCTATGCCAACCTCAACCAGCATTGGTAATTGTGGCAACAATGAAGTTGAGTGTGTGTGGACCATTTCAAACACGCTGTCATTTGATCTTTCGTTCATAAAAATCGGTGAGGTCACAGCAGGCACTATCCAGGGAGCCTCGCTGCCGACGGTTTCGCAGACCTGGATCTCCAGCAACAGTCTTGAGGTTATGAGGGTCAACTATTCCGGAAGCATCAACATCGTCTCGCGTACCTGTTTAACCCCGGACGTAAACGTACCAATGGGCACGCATCTGACCAACGAGTTTTCCGGCAAGAACACCTTCACTCAGTGGAAGGATTTCAATATCGCACTGAACAACTGTCCTGCGTTCAATGGCTATTATCAGGATACCGGGCCGCGTTGGGCGGACGATGGCTCCAGCAGCAATCTTGGCTCACGTAAGAACAACACTCTGCAAGTACGTATTGATCCGACTCTGGCCGCGATCAACCCATCCCTAGGCATCTTAAGCCTTAACCCCAGTGCTCAAGGCAACTCGCCCGCAGCCACAGGAGTCGGCCTGCAAGTTGCTGATAGCGGTGGTTCTCCGTTGTCATTAGCTACGTTGCATGCCAGCGGTATCACCCCTCTTGCTCAAGAAGGCGCCAGCTACAGCATTCCGCTCAAAGCCCGCTACATCCAGACCGCAGACAGCATCACCGCCGGCCCGGCGAATGCCACCGCGACCTTCACCATCAATTACTACTAGCCCTTCACGACGTCGCGTTCAGCCGCGTTTCCTGCACCTGGAAACGCCGCTGAACGCTGGAAAAATCACTGGGAAATTTCCTACAAATCGAATAGCTGCTTCCTACATTTTGTCACTCCTCCAATTCCGATAATGAACCCGTTGAAGCGAAAAACCTGCCACCGGCAGCGCTACCAACATGAGGTCAAGGCCCCAGCGGGCCGACTCCCTACCACTTATTATCTGGATACCGCTATGAACAAGTTTGCTCTGAAAAGTCTGGTTGCCGCTGTAGTCCTCGCCGCAGGTTCCCAAGCCGCGATGGCCGCCGATGGCGAAATCAATTTCATCGGTAGCGTCACCGATAACACCTGCCCGGTAGTGGTCAGCGACCTGAACGGTTCGGCCGGTGCCGGTGATGTGAGCCTGGGTAACGTACCTGCCACCTCCCTGGCAAAAATAGGCGACATCGCAGGCGGCGGCGCCTTTAGCCTGACCATCGACACGTCGGCCCCTGGCTGCACCGTTGCCGGCAAGAAAGCCGTGGTCAAGTTCCTGTCCCTGAGCGGCAACGCTGGTGCCAGTGGCCAATGGGTTGGCATAGCCCCGGACGCCGGCGCAGCTACCAACGTCGCGGTACAGATCAAGGACGCCCAAGGCAAGGACGTGCAACTGGGCCTGGATTCCTCGCCCTACGCCGACCTGACCCAGCCACTGCGTTTCACCGCCAACTACATCGCTACCGGTGCTTCCACTGCGGGTCCGGCCAACGCCAAGGCAGCGTTCACCATCGACTACCAGTAAGCCCCTCGATGCACAGCCGGAGCAACGCGCTCCGGCTGCCATCCCAACGGCAAGAGGATGATCGACATGAAAGCCTTTCCCTTCAAAACTCTGTCCCTGGCGGCACTGCTGGTTGGTGCGAGCTTGCTCAGCAGCGTCAGCCAGGCCGGCATCATGCTCGGCGGTACACGGGTAGTGTTTGATGGCAGCAAGCGTGACGCCGCCATCACGGTGAGCAACACCACCTCCCAGCCGTATGCCGTGCAAACCTGGGTTAACACCGAGGCAGATGACAACAGCACCCCGACGCCGTTTGTGGCAACCCCGCCGCTGTTTCGCCTCGACCCACGTAAAGAGCAAGTAGTGCGCATCCAGAAGGTGCCGGGCAACCTGCCGGCGGATCGCGAGTCGGTATTTTATTTCAACGCCCAGGAAATCCCGGTGGCGAGTGCCGGCGACGAGAACACCCTGAAGATCGCTATGCGCACCAGGATTAAGCTGTTTTATCGCCCTGCCGGCCTCAAGGGTTCGGTACTGGACGCGCTGCCGAAGTTGCAGTGGAGCCTGGTGCAGACGCAGGGCAAGCCGGTGCTGGTGGTCAATAACCCGTCGGCGTTCCATGTGTCGTTTATCGGCGTGAAGGTCAACGCCAGTGGCCGCTCGGTCGAGGTCAACGAGCCGACGATGGTCGCGCCAATGAGCAGCCAGCGTTATTCGCTACGAGGTTTTACCGGCACCAGCGGAGAGGTCGAGTTCAGCGCCATCAACGATTACGGCGGCTACACCGACCCACAAAAAGCCCCGCTGGGCAGCCCCCGCTAACACGCTCCATCCCTTTTACCTGCGAACGAAACCGCGTGCCGCCTGTGTGGTGCGACGGGCTCGTATTGAGTATTGCCATGCGAATCCATATCCCGAGTATCAGCCATTCAAACGTGCCCTTTGCACTTTTGCCGCTGTGCGTTGCTGTCCTGGCCGCGTTTGTCGGCAGCCTGGCGCAAGCGGGGGAGCCTGCGAAGTTTGATTCCAGCTTCATGCAGTCGTTTGGCGGCACCAGTGCCGGCCCTAACCTCGACCTGGACGCGATCGCCAACAGTGGCAGCATCGGCCCCGGCACTTACCCGGTGGCGGTGCGCCTGAACCAGAGCTTCTTTGGCCGCCGCGACATGACCTTTGCCAAGGACGCCGATAGTGGTGACGTGAAGGCTTGCCTGTCTGAAGACTTCCTCAAGGAACTTGGGATCAAGCTTGATGGCTTCGTCACCCCGGGTGAAATCCTGCCGGAATGCGTCAACCTGGAAAGCCTGATTGAAGGAGCCTCGGTAAGTTTCGATGCGAGCCGCTTGGTCTTGGATATCAGTGTGCCCCAGATCGCCTTGCGCCGCGATGCCGCTGGCTACGTGGACCCGCAGGAATGGGACCGGGGGATCAATGCGGCAATGCTCAATTATCAGTTCTCGGCTGCGCAAACCAGCAGCGATGCCCGGGGGAGCGGCCACCAGTACAACCTGTATGCCACCGGCGGTTTTAACTATGGCGACTGGCGTTTTCGCTCCAGCTCCTCGTTCCGCCAGGATGACCAAGGCGGCCGCGACTGGCAGCGCAGCAACACCTACGCCCAGCGCGACCTGACTGCCATCAAGGGCACCCTGACCGTCGGTGAAAGCTTCACGCCTGGCGATGTGTTCGACAGCGTGCCGTTTCGCGGTATGCAAGTGGCTTCGGACATGGGCATGTTGCCCGACTCGATGCAGGGTTATGCGCCGATCATTCGCGGTATTGCCGAAACCCAGGCCAAGGTGGAAGTGCGTCAGAACGGCTATTCGCTGTATACCACCTACGTGGCGCCCGGTGCCTTTGAGATCGACGATTTGAACTCGGCCTCCGGCAGTGGCGACCTGGAAGTGATCATCACCGAAGCCGATGGCCGTGAGCGTCGCTTCACCCAGCCTTATGCGACTCTGGCCAACATGCTTCGGGAAAAAACCTGGCGCTACAGCTTCACCGCTGGTCAATACAATGCCGCACAGGGCGGTGAACACCCCGCGTTTGTCCAGGCGTCGCTGGCCTACGGTTTGCCATTCGATCTGACTCTTTACGGAGGCGCCCTCGGCGCAGATTTTTATCGTGCCGGTGTGGTGGGTGTCGGCAAGAGCCTGGGCAGCCTCGGCGCGGTATCTGTGGACGTGACTCAGGCTCAGACCGACATTCCCAACGCGCGGTCGGCCAAGGCGGGCAGCGAGAAAGGCCAGAGCGTCAGCGTGCGTTACGGCAAGGCTTTTGAGACCGGCACATCGGTGCGGTTCGCCGGCTATCGCTACTCCACTGAAGGCTACCGTGACTTCTCCGAAGCGGTAAGCCTGCAACAGCCCAACGACTACGCCAACATCTCCAAGCGCAGCAAGGTCGAGGCAAGCGTCAACCAGGCACTGGACAGCTACGGCTCGCTGTACCTAAACGTGAGCCAGCAGAACTATTGGGGCTCGTCCCGTGTAGACAAACAGATGCAACTGGGCTTCAACACTCAGGTCAAGGGTGTGACCTACGGCGTCTACGCCAGCAAGACCCTGACCGACAACTATGGCCAGAGCAATCAGGTGGTGTTCACCGTATCGATGCCTCTCGGCCAGACCCGCAGCACCGGTACGTTCAGCGTCACCCGCAACAACGATGGCAGCCTTGATCAGCGTGCCGGCATCAGCGGACGCAATGGCGAGATGACGTACAACGTCGACGCCAACCGCGTGGAAAACACCGGTAACAATGGCTCGGCCCTGATCGGCTACCGCGCACCGTTTGCACAGTTGGGCGCCGGCGTGAGTGTTGGCCAAGGTTACAAGCAAGCTTCGATCAGCGCCTCGGGTTCGGTACTGGCCCACAGCGAAGGCATTGAGTTCGGCCAGACCCTGGGCGAAACCGTGGCCCTGGTGGAAGTCAAGGATACCCCGAATGTTGGCGTGCAGAACGCTCCGGGCATCCTCACCAACAAGCAGGGCTACGCCTTGGTGCCGTATGTCACGCCGTACCGCAAGAACCGCGTGACCGTGGACACCAGCGAGCTGGACACCAACGTCGACATCGCCGAAGGCGTGACCAATGTTGTGCCGCGTCGTGGCGCCGTGGTGAAAGCCAAATTCGCCGCGAGCCGTTCGGAAAAAGTCGTGCTCAACGTCCGCATGCAAGACGGTTCACTACTGCCGTTTGGCACCACTGTCGAGGACGACAAGGGCACCAGCGTGGGCGTGGTAGGACAGGGTGGACAGGTGTTGCTGTCGGCAGGCGAGGGCAAAACCTACAGCATGAAGTGGGGCGAGAAAGCCTCGCAACGCTGCGAGATTCAACTGGATATCAGTCAGGCGCCGATCACCGATGGTTATCGCGTGATGGAAGCGCTGTGCCGGGTTGCGCCTTGAGCCCCCCGTTCTCTATCAATGACAGCATCTTTGTGAGGTTGTGATGAACAAGTATTTGGCTTTGATCGTGTTGGGTGTTTTACAGATGTGTGTGGGCCAGTTGGCTTGGGCGGAATGCGACATAAACCCTTCGACGCTGACCTACAACGTTGGGGCTTTGTATATTCCCCAGGATGCGCCGGTTGGCTCGACCATTGGTATCCGGAAGTATTCAGTCAACAAAGGCGTAACCTGCACGACCTCCACACTCTTTACCGCGCAGGGAAATGTCTTGAGCGCGAAGGTCGGCAGTGTACCGGTGGCCGTTGGCAAGGGCCTGGGTGAGTCGGTGTACAGCACCAATATTCCGGGGGTAGGCGCCATAGTCAATTACGATGGTGGGGTCGGTTACTGGTGCCGCGTCGGCGATAGCACCTTTCCCATCAGCATTGAAAGCTGTGGTCCCGGAGGGTCTTGGGCGGTCGCGGGCATCAGCATCTTCCTGGTCAAGACCGGTCCAATTGGTGCGGGTAGTCATGACTTCAACGGACTGGAGATCTACTCCTTTGACATCAACAATGGCAGCGGTCCCGAGCGCTGGGCCACCGGCGTCTTGAATGGCAGCATCACCGTAGCCGGCTGTAGCCTGCCCCAGGAGACCGGCAACATCGTTGACGTGCCCATGGGCACCTGGGAGCGCAGAGTATTCAACGGTCCTGGCACCACCACCACTACCCAGAACTTCTCCATCACCTTGAATAACTGCCTGGCCGGCACTTACGTCTCGGGCCAGGCCTGGAACTACTTCCAGGGCAATAACGCCAATATCCGCCTTGAAGGCGTCCGCGGTTCGGCAATTGTTGACGCAGGGAATGGCGTGATGGGTCTCAACGCAGAATCGACCGCCAAGGGGGTTGCCGTACAAGTGCTCAAGCAAGATGGCACGCCGTTGCCATTGGGTGTGGATACACCGGTAATGCCAGTACGCGACGGTGTTACCACCCTGCAGTTCGGGGCTCGATATATTCAGACCGCCGGCAGCACCATTGGCCCTGAACCAGGCGTAGCCAACGCTACCGCGAATTTCACGATTACCTACAAGTAGTTCATCAGGTCAACCGCGCCGGACTGTGTTCTGCGCGGTTTTTTGTGTCTGGAGCAGAAGATCCTTTGGGAAAATTCCTACAAAAGCTCGGCCATTTTCCACGCTAATCCTAGAGGTCAATCCTCGAAAATGGGCGTATTCCTTTGTAGCCGAGTGAACCAAAATGCCTAGCCTGCCACTTCGTGTCCTGGTGCTTGAAGACCACCTGTTCCAGCGCTCCGTAGCGGTCAGCTTGCTGAAACAATTGGGCTGCGCCGAGGTACTGGAGGCCGGCAATGGTGTGGAAGCATTGACCCTCTTGCAAGCGGTTGGCTCTGTAGATGTAGTGTTGTGCGACCTGCAAATGGAAGGTATGGATGGCCTTGAGTTCATTCAGCGTGCTGGTACCGCCGGGCAACTGGGCGCCGTCTTGATCAGCAGTTGCATGCCAAGTGATGTGCGTCGCGCAGTGAGGCAGATGGGCTCACTGTTGGGGCTGAATATGCTCGGTGATGTTGCCAAGCCTTTGCACGCAGATATTTTGCGTCAGTTTCTAGAGGCGTATCTGAGCGGGCGGCGGTCCGCGCAGTCCATCCCGGCGTGTGTAGAGGAGGCGAGCGAAGAGCAGGTACGACATGCTTTTATCGATCAGCAACTGGAGCCCTATTATCAACCCAAATTCGATTTGCGGACCGGCGAGGTATTGGGGGTGGAAGTCCTAGCGCGCTGGAATCACCCCACCAAGGGCCTGCTCGCGCCCGCTGTGTTTCTGTCGACGGTTGAGCGTTGTGGCTTGATCGATGAACTGCTGTTCAGCCTGATGCGTCAGGCGCTGAGCTTGCAGTGGCAGATCAGGAGCCAGGGCGCGGCTCTGGACCTTGCGTTCAACCTTCAAGCGAGCCAACTTGCCAGTGTTGAGCTGACGTCGCAGATCAAGCGGATATTGGCGTCAAACCAGACTCCGGGCTCAAGCTTAACCTTCGAATTGACCGAGAGCGGATTACTCGAAGTACCGGCGATGTGCCTGGAAAACCTGATACGGCTGCGCATGATGGGGTGTCGCTTGTCGATCGATGATTTCGGTGCAGGCTTTTCCTCGTTGCAGCGCCTGTGTCAGTTACCGTTTAACGAAATCAAGCTCGACGCTGAGTTCGTCCGTGGCCTCAATGATGAGCCCCGTTGCCGAGCTGTGATCGGGAGCACCCTAGCCTTGGGGAGCACCCTGGGCATGTCCGTGGTAGTCGAGGGCATTGAAACCGCCGAGCAACATCGAGAGCTTTTGGAGCTTGGCTGCACCCAGGGTCAGGGTTACTGGCACGCCCGGCCAATGGACGGCGCCGACCTGCTACGTTGGCTACAGCGAACGGCGCAGGTCGCTAGGAGCCTCCCATGACCAATAAAGCCTTGCGTATCATGATTGCCGATCCGCAACACTTTCAACGTTTGCGGTTGGAGCGAGACTTCAACTACCAGGGCTACTACGCCATAGCACCTGTATCGAGCTTGGAAGAAATGCTAAATCTACTGGAGTACGGCGACAGCGTTTTCGACTTGGTAATGATAAATGCTAGCTTGGCGACAAGCTTTCGATTCAATCTGTTGGCGTTTTGTATGGACCATCCCTTGATCCGGCAAGCCTTTATCTACGACGTGCCGGAGCGGCGACTGGCGAAGCTGAGCACCGAGGTCAAGGGCCGGATTATCTTCAGCTCCGTGCAATTGCCCGAGGGTGTACCGATCAGACGCTTATTGCATACAGTCGATCCGTCGCCCCTGGATGGCACAGTTAGGCAATGACGATGAGACTCTAGCGATACTCAAAATTTCATCTACCCCATCGGTCAAAGCGTGGGCAACCGACAGGCAGCTTTTGGCCGAAACCAGCCCTTTAATTCCCATACCGGTCTACCATGGCCCCCCCGGCAGTGGTTCCACGCGCTACCGACCTCAATCTCAAGGTATCGCCCATGACCTCTTCACCCCGCATCACCCCATCCCGCACCTCATCCGAGGCATCCCAATGAGCATCGACCAAATCAGCCTCCCAAAAGGCGTAGGCCCTCACGCCATCAAGCTCCTCGACGCCATCACCGGTGCTGACACCAAAGAAGACCTCAACCGCGCAGGCGGGAAGGCTGAAGGTTTTGTATTGGGTCTGGAAAGCGCCAAGGCTATCAAAAGCCAAATCGCCGAGTCGCTGTATGTGGCATACGACGACGCGGCGAGTAATCGGTTGAGTGAGTTGAAGGGCTAGTCCCGCTGGACCGCGTTCGGCTTTAGCTTCGAGGTGTTTCGCGGTCCATCAGTTTGCGATCAGCAATTCGCTCAATTCGTTCAGTTGGTGGATGGTCAGTGCCGCATCGCGGTCTGTCCGGTCAGTTCGTCGGACAGCTCGAGCAGCAGGGCACCGACTGAGCAAACGGTTTTGTGTTTGTTGGCTATCAGAATTTCGCTGCTGACGCCGGAGAGTGCGCTGAAAAGGGCGGTCGTCTCTGGGACGGTAGCGGGATTCAGGCCGTGATCAAGAAGGAAAAGAAGTCTGGTTTTTTAATCGAAAAAATAAAGCCCCTTTCTGTTCAGCGTGGTGCCGGGTTATCCAGGCATATCAAGTCATTTCATTACCTGTCGGGCCAGGAAATATCATCAGAATTCAACCATGTTATCCGAGCTGATTTAACTCTCGGATTCTTTAAAAAATCTTCCACCGCTAACCATGCTACATCGGGCTTTAAAAATGAGCCTTCAGGTACGAACTGATCATCACCACAATTCTTAACGACATTAATTTTATTCAGTGTACCCACTGAATAAAACTCAGCGCCTGTTCGTTCTCCGGATATTCGGATGTTGTATCTAACTGAAATACCTAACTCTTTATTCTCTAGCACTGATAGCTCGGACTTGTCACCTTCGTCACTAATATAGCTAAATACTCCATCACCGGACCCTTTCTGCCACTTTGAAGATTGATAGTTCAAGAAGAACTCAGCATATGCCTGAGGATCTGGATCAATATCAACGTCATGATCAAGAAAGAAACATTTTAATTCAGGCATAGCACGCTCGCTAAAATTGAGTTAGGCAACCATCACATACAGTCTTTTAGAAAAGACGTGAAGTGATTCTGACCACATCAATCAATGACATTTGCGGCTTTGCCATTCACTCCAGCAGTTCTCCGCAACTATATCCGGATAGCCGCGTTCCCTTTCCATATCAAGCGCCACGCTGAATGGCAGGGTAATACAAACCGCCTGGTCTCGAATATTGCAGACCTCAGCCTCGGTAAGAGGTGAACCCTTTCTGTCTTCAGCGGCGGTGAGAACGGCTACGAGGGCTGGTACAAATACTAGGCATAGCGGATCCGCGTCCATGAATCACCTGTTGGGTTTCGACTAGGCCCATTACAACGAACCAGGCGGGGTTCAGCAATGGCTGAATGCACCGTGCGCCTCTCGCCGCGTCGCTGTATATGACATACGACGACGCGGCGAGTAATCGGTTGGGTGAGTTGAAGGGCTAGTCCCGCTGGACTGCGTTGGGCTCTATGCCCGAGGTGTTTCGCGATCCATCAGTTTGCCGATCAGCAGTACGCTCAATTCGCTCAGTTGGTGAATGGCCAATGCCACGTCGCGGTCTTTGCCGGTCAGTTCGTCGGACAGGTCGAGCAGCAGGGCGCTGACGGAGGAAACGGTTTCGTAGCTGTTGGCGATCAGGATTTCGCTGCTGACGCCGGAGGTGACGCTGAAGAGGGCGGTTGTCTCTGGGACTGTCTCGGTGCCGGGATTGAGGTAGTGATCAATGGCGCGCTGGGCAGCCTGGTGGAGTTTTAGATCCGGTTTATTCGGAGGATTCGGCGTTACTTTGAACATGGTGCAATTCCTGAATGGGGCCGACACCCTTTCGCTACTACACAAGAGGGTGGCAGCTGTACGCAGGTTAGTAGACCGGGGAATTACACAAAGCCGGCGCACCCGAAGGCGCCCTACGCACAGCCACCATCAAGCACAGACAGGAACGTCTGATAGATGCAGCTCATGCACTATGTGTAATTGACCCTAGGGCTACTAAACCCGATCACTGAGTTTTCAGCGACCGAGCAACCTTAGAGATGACCAACCAGGTGCACAAGCCGGCGGATTCTGACGCAAGCGTAGGCAAAGGAGCAAGGTGCTACGGCCTACGCAAAGTCTCCTTTATCCCGCAAATGCAACCACCAGCCCATCGGCCTTTACGGTCCATTCACCTTTCAAACCGTGCTCCAACACTTCGGCGGTGGCCGCGAACAATTGCCAGTCGGACGTTTCCGAAATCTGTATTTCCATAAAGTTTCGCCGAAAGGTACTTGTCGTAGAATGTGACAAAACCTGCGCAGCTTTCAAAGGAATGACCCCCTGGCAACGCGCGCAACGACCTGCCGTGCCCGTTATGGAAAACCTATGCGCTCTTATCGCCTGTTGTACGTGTTACTGGCCCTGATCCTCAGCGGCTGCAGCATTCCGTATCAAACACCCGAAGCCCGGCAGCAAATCGAGCACGACCTACAGATTGCCCCCGGTTCGGTGCGGGCCCTGAGCCAGACCAACTGGTGCTACTTGCCCTACGGCTCGGAGAATGGCGGCGATGGCCAGTGCCGTGCCACTCAGGGGCTGGGCGTTCTGGTGGACGATGGCTTGATTCTGAGCACCTATTCCGGTGGCCGTTATCAGCGCTTTATCACACTGCGTACCCGCGATGTGCTGTGCGTGAAAACCTTCCGCAGCCGTGAAGCCGCCGCGGCGTTTTTCGCGTTCACTCGGGCGGGGGCTGCTCAGATCATTCCGCTGACGGCCGAGGGGCAGTTCAATACGCCGGTGAAAATCCAGTTTCTGGATTACCTGCTCGGTGAGAACCAGCCGGGCGATCTGACCACCGACAAGACCTATGTGCGTGAAACCGGCAAAAATGCCTACTCCGTCGGGATCATTCCAGGTACGAAAATTCCGTATGTGTCTGCGGTGGCGGCGACGGAAGTGTTCAATCCCTGTCCGGAAAAGTAGTCGCCGGCAGTAACCCAGCGCGTATGAATCACTATCAAGGAGAGCGACATGGCGGGTGGCGAGATTGGGTGTGGTTCGTTTCAGGGCAGCGACAAGTCGGGGTCGGCCTTTGAGGCGGTGCTGGACGCGCTGCCGTTGCAGGCGCGGGACTGGGTCGAGGCGGCCAGGCAGCAACTGGACTCGGCTGACGTTGTGCTGCTGGAGGTTGATCATGCGCAGGGCTTGCTTCCCTTTTTGAAGGGCTACCAAACACGCTTGATCGCCGAGATCGGCCACGATGATTGGGAGCGGGCCACGCGGGATGAAGCGGCATCCCTTGATGATGTGGCTGCCAAGTGGGGCGTGGGCAAGGGCTGGCGACTTTATTGTGTACGGGATCTGGTGCGTGCTTGTGAGCAGTCGGCGGTGGAGCAGGAGCCTGTTTACATCGCGTTCAGCTAGGGCATCTGTGGCGGGGCACGGAGCAAAGAAAAATACACTTTTTGCTGCGCGGGGCGTCCAACCCTGAAACCGCCGTCAAGGCTTTTATCTCCAGGCAGCTGCTCTCAGCTAAGGACCGATTATGGTGACGTTGTTTATTTTTCTTCTGGCCTGCGGTGCCGCTGCGAGCACCGGCATCATCTTCAAACCGGGCGACTGGTACGCCACCCTGGTCAAACCCAGCTTCACCCCACCCAACTGGCTGTTCCCGGTTGCCTGGACGATCATCTACCTGCTGCTCGCCTGGGCCGGCTACCGCCTGACTCTGATCCCCGGCAGCGAAATCGTGCTGGCTCTATGGGCTGCGCAGATCGCACTCAACACCCTGTGGACGCCCGTGTTCTTCGGTGCCCACCGGATTTTCGCCGGGATGGTGATCATCACGCTGCTGTGGCTGGTAGTGGCCGCCATGGTGCTGCTGACGGTGCGGCTGGATTTGATCACCGGGCTGATCCTGTTCCCGTACCTGGTGTGGCTGAGCGTTGCGGCAGCGTTGAATTTCTCCATCCTGCGCAATAACCGCTGAGCCTGGCGACGTGGGCAGAGGGCGGAAACATCATTGCCATGATGCCCACGCACACTGGCCAAGGTGAACATCTCTTTCAGAGATAGAGGGAATATCGAATTGGGAACTCACACGCTGTGGCCTGCTGAAGAACATGAACTGGCGCAAATGCAGCGCTTTAACCAGAAGCTCGCCTGGATGCCGCGCTTTCGCATCCGCAACCGCGTGACGCCCCGGGTGATCCAGGCGCTGTTGCGCTCCAGCCAGATGGTGGCCGGCAACAAGTTGCTCAAGCATGGCCTGCAGGCTGAAAGCCGGCGGGTGGGCTCGGTGCCGGTGCGCATCATCCGGCCGAAGGGCAAGGCCAAAGGCGTGGTGCTGGATATCCATGGCGGCGGCTGGGTGATCGGCAATGCGCAGATGAATGACGACCTCAACGTGGCCATGGTGAATGCGTGCGAGGTGGCGGTGGTGTCGGTGGATTACCGGCTGGCGGTGAATACGCCGGTCGAAGGGATTCTGGAAGACTGCCTGGCCACGGCGCGCTGGTTGCTGGCGGACTGTGAGGAGTTCGCCGGCCTGCCGGTGATCGTTGTCGGCGAGTCTGCCGGTGGGCATCTGGCGGCGGCCACGCTGCTGGCGCTGAAGCAATCGCCCGAATTGCTGGCGCGGGTGAGCGGGGCGGTGCTGTATTACGGCGTCTACGATTTGACCGGTACGCCGAGCGTGCGCACGGCAGGACGCGAAACGCTGCTGCTGGACGGGCCGGGCATGGTGGAGGCGCTGCGTTTGCTGACGCCGGGCCTGAGTGACGAGCAGCGCCGGCAGCCGCCGTTGTCACCGTTGTATGGCGACCTAGCCGGGCTGCCGCCAGCGCTGATGTTTGTGGGGGAGCTGGACCCGTTGCTGGACGACACGCTGCAGATGGCCGAGCGATGGGCGGGGTCCGAGGTGTTTTTGTTACCGCAGGCGGCTCATGGGTTTATTCATTTTCCGACGGCGATGTCGGGCCGCGTGCTGGCTTACAGTCGCGAGTGGATAACGGGTCGTTTACGCTCGGTTGGTTGATATTGGATTTTTACAACAAGGCCACATGGAAAGATGAAAATAAGAAAGTCGTTCATCGCGTCGCTGGGGATTTTATCGCTGGTTCAAACGTCACTGTCCTTTGCGGACAACGCTAACGGGAAAAACATTTATCTGCAGCGATGCGCCATGTGCCACGGCGCGGATATCAAAGGCACGGGACCCTTGGCGAATAAAAGCAATCCGCCTACGCCTGACCTGACAACGGCTACTTTCAAAAAACGCTTGAGTGATTATCCGGGCGTTATCGTGTCGTCCGTCATTCTTCGTCCAAATGGCGACCTGATTCCCAGAACGTTGCGGGAGAACGGTGTGAAGTTGTCACCGTTCACCTGGAAAGTTCAGGACTTCCGCGACTTGAATCAGTACATGAGCGGAGTGATTTCAAAAAGCCGATGATGCTGCTCGTTCCCACGCTCTGCGTGGGAATGCATCCCGTGACGCTCCGCGTCACCCAGTGCGGGACGCAGAGCGTCCCCGGCGGCATTCCTTTGCTGCGCGTGGGAACGAGTCAGCAACCGCTCAACGCTACTTGCGGACGCTCACCTGCAAAGAAGAACGGCCGCAACCGCACGCCCACGCTATTGCCGATAAACGCCGCCACCAACCACACCCAGCCATGCAGGCTGCCCGAGGCAATCCCGCTGAAGTACGCGCCGATGTTGCAGCCGTACGCCAGTCGCGAGCCATAACCCAGCAGCAACCCACCGATCACCGCGGCGAACAGCGAGCGTGCCGGAATCTTCAGGCTTGGAGCGAAACGCCCGGCCAATCCCGCAGCCAACAGCGCACCGAGGATGATGCCGACGTCCATCACACTGGTGACGTCTTCCCACACCGGCGCCGCCAGGGCCTTGGCATTGCCCGGCATTTGCCAGAACGCCCAGCTGCCTACGTCCAGGCCCAACCCGCCGGCAACCTTGGCGCCCCACAGGGCGAACGCCGAAGTGATACCCCATGGCCGCCCGGCCAGTGCCAGGGTGGCGTAGTTGAGCAGGGCCAGGCCAATCGCGCCCCACACCAATGGCCATGGCCCGCGCAGGAAGCGGCGCAGGCCCTGGTGTTCGCTGGTGACGCCGGCTTCGAGTTGCCCGTGACGACCTTTTTCCAGGCGCACGGTGACTGCTGCGATGATGCCAAATACGGCCAGGCTCAGCAGCAAGGCCGGCACCACGCCGAAGCTTTTGACGATGGAAACCGCCGGGAACGAAGGCAGCGAGAACCACCAGTCGACGTGGTGAGTCGCGATCAACGAACCACAGATAAAGAAGAACAGCGTCACCAGCATGCGCGCGTTACCACCGCCCACGGTGAACAGGGTGCCGGACGCACAACCGCCGCCCAGTTGCATGCCGATGCCGAAGATGAATGCCCCGAACACCACCGAAACCCCGGCCGGCGCCACCAGCCCGACCACGGGTTGGCCGAACAGGGTGCCGGCCCCCAGCGCGGGGAAGAACAGCACCACGGCAATCGCCAGCATCACCATCTGCGCACGCAAGCCCGCGCCACGCCGGTCGGTGATGAACACTCGCCAGGCCGAGGTGAAGCCGAAAGCGGCGTGGTACAGCGTCAAACCCAGTGCGGCGCCGACCACCAGCAACAGCACCTGGCGCGAGCCGACGCTGTTTTGCAGGAAGACGGCGCCGAACAGCAGGATGGCAAACGCCAGCAGGGGCGCGAGCGGCTTGCGCGCAGGGGTTGTAGAGAGGGAAAGGCTCATCGGGTATCTCGGGTGATGTGGGTTAAGGGCGAGGTGGCGAAGTATAAACCTCGCGCTCTGCCACTGGCGCCTTGAAAAGCAACGCCAGCGCCACGATCACCGACAGCGCCACGGCCACCGCGCCCGCCAGGTACACCGATGCCACTCCGGCCACGCCGGCCAAGGCGCCGATCAGCGGGGTGCTGACCCCCAGCGAAATATCCAGGAACGCCACATACGCACCCATCGCCAGGCTGCGGGATTGGGGCGGCGCGCGCTTTATCGCCTCCACCCCAAAGCCGGGAAACGCCAGGGAGTAGCCGAAACCGGTCAGCGCCGCGCCCAGGTAGGCGGTCAAGGCGCTGTCCGCGCCCCAGATCAACAGCTGACCGGCGGCTTCGATTATCACGCACACCAGCGCGACCTTGGCACCGCCGATCTTGTCGGGCAGGTGCCCAAAGAAAATCCGCGCGCCGATAAACGCCAGGCCAAAGGCGGTAAACGCCAATGACGCATTGCCCCAGGCCTTGGTGGCAAACAGCAGCGCGATAAACGCGGTAATCACGCCAAACCCGACGCTTGCAAAGGCCAGGCCCAACCCCGGTACCCACACCGAGCGCAGCACCTTGAAAAACGAGGTGCGCCGCTGGCTGGTGGGCGCAACGCCTTGCGCTCCGGCGACGATGGCCAGTGCCAGCAGCGGAATCACCATGGTCCCGACGGCGATCCCGCTGAAACCCCACTGGCTATTCACCGCCACCCCGAGGGGCGCGCCCAGGGCAAACGCGGCGTAGATTGCGATGCCGATCCAGGCCATGACCTTGCCGGTATTTTGCGGCCCCACCAACCCGACACCCCAGCCCATCGAGCCGGTCACGATCAGGCTTTCCCCCAGCGCCAGCACCACGCGCCCGGCGAGCAACACCCACACCGAGACCACCGGCGACGCCACAAACGCCAGGGACGCGAGGTAGATCAAGCCGGAGCTGGCCGCCACCAGCATGCCCGCGAGCATGGCGCGCTTGGGGCCGCGCATATCGGCAAAATTGCCGGCCCAGGACCGCGACAACAGTGCCCCGGCAAACTGCGCACCGATCACCACGCCCACCACCAGCGTGTCCATGCCCAAGGTGTTGTGCAGGTGCAGCGGCAGCACCGGCAGTTGCATGCCGATGATCAGGAACCCGACAAACACCGCCAGGGTGATGGGCAGTAATTTCAGTACCACTGGGCTTACCAATCCAGACATGAGTTGAATCCTCTGACGGGCATCAGCCCAGGCGAACGGAAAGCTCGACGTCGTCACCGATCGGCACCGACAGGTAGCCATTTGCCGGCGAACGCACCCGGGCCAGGTAGTCGGGGCAGTAGTCGGTGTTGTCGGCGATGATCAGCGCGCCAGGCTTGAGGCGGCTTTCCACCAGGTTCAGCACGTCGCCATACAGCGCCTTGGCGCCGTCGAGCAGCAGCAGGTCGACGCTGTCGGGCAGGCCGGTGGCCAGGGTGACCAGGGCATCGCCTTGGCGGATCTCCACAAGGTCGCTCACGCCGCCTTGCTCCAGGTGTTGCCGGGCGAGAGCGATCTTCGAGGGCTCGAACTCGCTGCTGATCAGCGTGCCGCCGCCGTTGTCCCGCAGGGCGGCCGCCAGGTGCAGGGTGGACAGGCCGAACGAAGTACCGAACTCGACGATGGCCTGCGCTTTGCTGCTGCGTGCGAGCATGTACAGCAGGGTGCCGGTGTCGCGGGAGACGGGCAACCACAGGTCTTTCAGCATTCCGTAGAGTGCCAGGTAGTCGGTCTTGCTGCGCATCAGGCGGTCGCGTTCTTCGTGGGTCACTGTGTTGATGACGGGGCTGGTGGCGGCATCGGCCTGTGTGTACAGCCGTTCAATCAGGGCCGCCATCGGGGCCGAGGTAAGCGTATTCATGGGGATGTCCTGCTGCAGGTTGAGCGCCGTGAGGCGCCGGGCTAGTATGCGAATGATTCGTCGCATTTAAAGTATGCGAACAATTCGTCACATTCGCTATTCGCATTCCAACGGCAGCAGGAACGCCCCATGACCGATCGCCAGACCTCGCAGATTTCCTCACGCAAAGAGCCCAAACAGGCGCGATCCACCGGGTTGGTGACGGCCATTCTCGAAGCGGCTATTCAGGTTTTGGCCAAGGAAGGCGCCAGCCGTTTCACCACCGCACGGGTCGCGGAAAAGGCCGGTGTCAGCGTGGGGTCGGTGTACCAGTACTTTCCCAACAAGGCGGCCATCCTGTTTCGGCTGCAGACCGATGAGTGGCAGCAAACCTCGCAGATGCTCAGCCGCATTCTGCAGGACGTAAGCCAGCCGGCCCTTGAGCGGTTGCGGGCGTTGGTGCATGCGTTTATTCGTTCGGAGTGTGAGGAGGCGCAGATGCGCGTCGCCCTGAGCGACGCCGCGCCGCTGTACCGTGATGCGCCCGAAGCCCATGAGGTTCGCGCAGAAGGGCAACAGATTTTCCAGGCGTTCATGCTGGAACTGCTGCCGCAGGTGCCTGAAGCCACCCGCGCCCTGGCCTGCGATTTGATCGCCACCACCTTCAGTTCGGTGGCGAAGGAATTCTCGGGAAGCCCGCGCACCGAGGCGCAAATCACCGCCTATGCGGACGCCATGGCGGATATGTTCGGTGCGTACGTGACGGTGCTGAACCAGACAACACGATGACCCGCAGGGCGGGCCATCGTTTGCAGCGCTTGCTTAGCGGCGGTTCAGCCACACGGTCTGCGCGTTGCAGAATTCCCGCACACCAAAGTGCGACAACTCCCGCCCGAAGCCGCTCTTTTTCACACCACCAAACGAGACCCGGGGATCGGACACGCTGTAGGCGTTGATAAAGATCCCGCCGGTTTCCAGTTGGTTGGCGATGCTGCGTGCCTTTTCTGGGTCGGTGGTGAACACACTGGCGGTCAGGCCGAACTCACTGTCGTTGGCCAGGGCCACGGCGTGGTCCGCATCGCGGGCGGTGATGATGGAGGCGACCGGGCCAAACAGTTCCTGTTTGAACGAGGTCATCTGGTCGGTGACGTTGGCCAGCACGGTGGGGGCGTAGTAGTTGCCCGCGCCTTCGACTTTGCTGCCGCCCAGCAGCAGGGTGGCGCCTTCGGCCAGGGTGGCCTGGACCTGGCCGTCGAGTTCGTCCCGCAGGTCGAAGCGGGCCATCGGCCCGATGTAGGTCTCGCTGGCGGTCGGGTCGCCCATCACCAGGTTGCGGCTGGCTTCGAGGAATTTGGCGGTGAAGGCTTCCACCACGCCTTCTTCGATGATCAGGCGCTTGGCGGCGGCGCACACCTGGCCGGAGTTCTGGAAGCGGCCGATCAGGGCGGCTTGCACGGCTTCGTCGAGGTTGGCGTCGTTGAGCACAATGAACGGGTCGGAACCGCCCAGCTCCAGTACGCATTTTTTCAGCGCGGCCCCGGCCTGGGAACCGATGGCCATGCCGGCGCGCACGCTGCCGGTGAGGGTCACGGCGGCGATGCGCGGGTCGGCGATGGCTTTGGACACGCCGTCCTGGGTGACGTTGATCACTTCGAACAGGCCATCGGCAAAGCCGGCGCGCTGGAAGGCTTGTTTCATCAGGTACGCGCTGCCCATCACGTTAGGCGCGTGCTTGAGCACGTAGGTGTTGCCGCTGAGCATGGTTGGCACCGCGCCGCGCAGCACTTGCCACACCGGGAAGTTCCACGGCATTACAGCGAGGATCGGGCCCAGCGGGCGGTATTCGATCTGGGCGGTGCCGTTGTCCACCAGGGTGGCTTCCGGGGCCAGCATGGCCGGGCCGTGGGCGGCGTACCACTCGGCGAGTTGCGCGCATTTTTCGATTTCGCCACGGGCCTGGGCGATGGGTTTGCCCATTTCCAGGGTGATCATCTGGGCCATTTCTTCGGCCTGGTCGCGCAGGGTGCTGGCCAGGGCCAGCAGCAATTCGGCGCGCTGGGCGGCGGGGGTATTGCGCCCGTTGCGGAAGGCGTTGATCGAGCGGGTGAGGGCGGCATCCAGCTGCGCCTCGGTTTCGTACGGGTAGCTGGCGACCGTTTCACCGTTGGCGGGGTTGATCGACAACGCGTGGGTCTGGGAGGAAATGGAGTTCATGGCACCGTCCTGCGCAGTGAATGGGATGGAGGCCAGCGTACGGGGCTGTATCTTTTTCGGAAACTGAATAATATTAAGCAATACGTTCACGTTTGGAGAATGACTTGGATCTGGTCCAGCTGGAAATTTTCAAAGCCGTTGCCGAGCAAGGCAGCATCAGCGCTGCAGCGCAATTGATCCATCGCGTGCCGTCGAACCTGACCACGCGGATCAAGCAATTGGAGCAGGACCTGGGCGTGGACTTGTTTATTCGCGAGAAGAGCCGATTGCGTTTGTCACCGGCCGGGTGGAATTTCCTCGGGTATGCGCGGCGCATTCTGGATCTGGTGCAAGAGGCCCGGGCGACGGTGGCGGGGGAGGAACCCCAGGGCGCGTTTGCGTTGGGCTCGCTGGAGAGTACGGCGGCGGTGCGCATCCCGGCATTGCTCGCGGCGTATAACCAGAAGCACGCCAAGGTCGAGCTGGACCTGACCACCGGGCCGTCCGGCACGATGATCGAGGGTGTGTTGTCGGGGCGGCTGGCAGCGGCGTTTGTCGATGGGCCGGTGTTGCACGCGACGCTGGAGGGCGTGGCGGTGTTTGAGGAGGAAATGGTGGTGATCGCGCCGTTGCATCACGCGCCGATCACCCGGGGGCGGGATGTGAGCGGGGAGAGCATCTACACGTTTCGTTCTAACTGTTCGTACCGGCATCACTTCGAGCGTTGGTTTTCACAGGATGGCGCGGTGCCGGGGAAGATCTTTGAGATGGAGTCCTACCACGGGATGCTCGCGTGTGTGAGTGCCGGTGCCGGGTTGGCGCTGATGCCGCGGAGCATGCTGGAGAGCATGCCGGGGTTTACGGCGGTGAGTGTGTGGCCGCTGACCGATACGTTCCGGATTCTGAATACCTGGCTGATCTGGCGCCGGGGTACGGTGTCGCAGAGTCTGAACAGTTTTGTGCAGTTGCTGGAAGAGCGTGGCGTGGCCCTGGCATCGTAGCCGTAGCAGCTGTCGAGCTTCAGCGAGGCTGCGATGGCGTCGGCACAGTCGACATTTATGGTGCCTGACCCACCGCTATCGCGGCCTCGCTGAAGCTCGACGGCTCCCACATTTGGTCTTTGTCAGCCGCCAAATTGCAGGGGGACTGCTTGGATCGAGTTGAACCAGCCACACGAGCGCGGACTGAAGGCGGG